>NZ_JBKZWT010000223.1:0-6051 GCF_047759905.1 Sinomonas sp. G460-2
TCGGCGAGCGCCGCGAGCGAGGCGGCCACCGAGTGATCGACCTCGGCCGCGGCGGCCTCGTGGGCCCGCAGGACGGCGAGGCTCTTGGCCACGATACCGAGCTCGCCCCCGGCGGGGACCTCTTTGCCGACCGGGAGCGCCCCCGAGGTGTCGAGCAGAACGTCCCAACCGGGCGCGTACTTGCGCCGGGGCAGGCGGAACGTCACCTCGTCGTCGTGCGCGTTGAAGAAGAGCACGAAGTGGGCGTCCTTGATCGGCTGGCCGCGGCGGTCCACGCCATTGATCCCGTTCCCGTTGAGGAACACGCCGACGGAGCGCCCGAACGCCGTGTCCCAATCCTCGGGCACCATGGTCTTGCCGTCCGGCCTGAGCCACACGATGTCAGGGAGGCGGTCGTTCTCCTCGCGGCGCACCGGCTTGCCCACGAAGAACTTGCTCCGCCGGAAAGTGGGGTGCTCCGCGCGGAGGCGCGCGACGGCGGCCGTGAATTCGACGAGGGGCCGGTCCACGGTCTCCCAATTGATCCAGGTCAGCTCGGTGTCCTGGCAGTACGCGTTGTTGTTCCCCTGCTGGGTGCGGCCCAGCTCGTCGCCGTGGCTGATCATGGGGACGCCCTGCGAGAGGAAGAGCGTCGCGAGGAAGTTCCGCTGCTGGCGTGCGCGCAGCTCGAGGACCTTCTCGTCCTTCGTGGGCCCCTCGGCGCCGCTGTTCCACGAGCGATTGTGGGATTCGCCGTCCTGGTTGTCCTCGCCGTTGGCCTCGTTGTGCTTCTCGTTGTAGGAGACGAGGTCGCGGAGCGTGAAGCCGTCGTGGGCCGTGACGAAGTTGATGGACGCGACGGGGCGCCGCCCGTCCCGTTCGTAGAGATCCGCCGAGCCCGTGAGCCGCGACGCGAACTCGCCGAGCGTCGCCGGTTCGCCGCGCCAGAGGTCGCGCACGGTATCGCGGTATTTCCCGTTCCACTCGGTCCACTGGGGCGGGAAGTTGCCCACCTGGTACCCGCCGGGACCCACGTCCCACGGCTCGGCGATGAGCTTCACCTGTGAGACCACGGGGTCCTGCTGGATGAGCTCGAAGAAGCTCGAGAGGCGGTCCACGTCGTAGAACTCGCGCGCGAGCGTCGAGGCGAGATCGAAGCGGAAGCCGTCCACGTGCATTTCCGTGACCCAATAGCGCAGCGAGTCCATGAGGAGCTGGAGGGCGTGGGGCTGCCGGGCGTTGAGCGAGTTCCCGGTGCCCGTGTAGTCCATGTAGTACTGCGGGTCGTCGTCCACGAGCCGGTAGTAGCGGCCGTTGTCGATGCCCTTCATCGACAGCGTGGGCCCGAGGTGGTTGCCCTCCGCGGTGTGGTTGTAGACGACGTCGAGGATCACCTCGATGTCCGCATCGTGAAGGGCGCGCACCATCGCCTTGAACTCCTGGACCTGCGAGCCGAGGTCCCCCGACGAGCTGTAGCCCGCGTGCGGAGCGAAGAACCCGATGGTGTTGTAGCCCCAGTAGTTGTGCAGGCCCTTGTCCTGGAGGGTGTTGTCGTCCACGAACTGGTGCACGGGCATGAGCTCGATCGCCGTCACGCCGAGCTTCTTGAGGTGGGCAATCACGGCCGGGTGCGCGACGCCCGCGTATGTGCCGCGCTGGCTCTCCGCGATCTCGGGGTGGAGCTTCGTCAGGCCCTTGACGTGGGCCTCATAGATCACCGTCTCGTGGTACGGGACCTTGAGCTGCGTGTCGCTGCCCCAATCGAAGAACGGATTGGTCACGACGCCCAGCATCATGTGCGGGGCGGAGTCCTCGTCGTTCCGGCTTTCCGGCTCGCCGAAGTTGTACGAGAAGAGCGGCTGCGCCCAGTCGATCTGGCCGTGGACGGCCTTCGCGTACGGGTCGAGGAGCAGCTTCGAGGGGTTGCAGCGTTGCCCCTGGCTCGGGTCGTAGGGACCGTGGACGCGGTACCCGTAGAGCTGGCCCGGCTGGATGTCGGGGAGGTAGCAATGCCACACGAATCCGTCGACCTCGGTCAGCTCAATGCGGGTCTCCTCTCGCTCGGCGTCGAAGAGGCAGAGCTCGATCTTTGTTGCGGCCTCGCTGAAGAGCGCGAAGTTCGTCCCTGTCCCGTCGAACGTTGCGCCCAACGGGTAGGGAGTTCCCGGCCAGATCTCCATGTAGCTCCTTGCGGCTGTGGGGTCGCCGTGGACCCGGTGCCTCGCATCATAGCGACGGGTCGTGACGCGGTCGTTTCGCGGAAGCGGTCACTGAGTCACTCGGGCACGGCCTCCATCACGACGGCGCTGCGCGCCGGAACCACGAATCGCTCCCCCGCGCCAGTCTGCTCCCCCACGAGCGCCGAGGCGCACGTCGTGAGCACCTTGCTCCACTTCGCCGGAAAATACCCGTCTGGGATGAGGTATTCCACGTCGTTCTCGGCCGCGTTGAGGATCACGAGCATGTCCGAGTCCCCGCGCGCGCCATTACGCCCCGGCACGGCATCGCCGTTGAGGAAGAACGCGAGCGACTTCGCCCACGATTCGTCCCAGTCGCCCTGGCCCATCGTCGATCCGTCGGCGTCGAGCCACACGATATCCGGCAGCGGATCCCCCTCGGCCGGCGCGACGGGCGTCCCGTCGAAGAAGCTCCGGCGGCGGAACACGGGGTGCGCGGCGCGAAGACCCACGAGCCGCTGCGCGAAGCTCAGGAGCTCGCGGTCTTGGCCGTCCCAGTGAACCCACGAGATCTCGTTGTCCTGGCAGTACGCGTTGTTGTTGCCGTCCTGGGTCCGGCCGAGCTCGTCCCCGTGGGAGAGCATGGGCACGCCCTGGGCAAGCATGAGCGTGAGGAGCAGATTTCGCTGCTGTCTGGCCCTCAGCTCGAGCACCTGGGGATCCTCGCTGGGGCCCTCGACGCCGCAGTTCCACGAGCGGTTGTCATCCGTGCCGTCGCGGCCGTTCTCGCCGTTCGCCTCGTTGTGCTTCGAGTCGTACGAGACGAGGTCCCGGAGCGTGAAGCCGTCGTGCACGGTCACGAAGTTCACGGACGCGGACGGCCGCCGGCCCTCCTCCTCGTACAGGTCGGCGGAGCCGGAGAGGCGCGTCGCGAGCTCGCGCAGTGTGCCGGGCTCGCCGCGCCAGAAGTCACGGATGCAGTCGCGGAACTTGCCGTTCCACTCGACCCATTGAGGCGGAAAGTTGCCCACCTGATAGCCGCCCGGGCCTACGTCCCACGGCTCGGCGATGAGCTTGACCCGGGAGAGCACAGGGTCCTTGGCGAGCATCTCGAAGAACGGCGAGACCATGTCCACATTGCCGTCCTCACGCGCGAGCGAGGACGCGAGGTCGAAGCGGAACCCGTCCACATGCATCTCGGTGACCCAGTAACGCAGGGAGTCGATCACGAGCCGCAGTGCGAGCGGATGGCCCACGTTGAGGGTGTTGCCCGTGCCCGTGTAGTCCATGTAGTAGAACTCGTTCCCCGACACGAGGTGGTAGTACGCCGCGTTGTCGATGCCGCGGAACGAGAGCGTCGGGCCCAGATGGTTGCCCTCCGCCGTGTGGTTGTAGACGACGTCGAGGATCACCTCGATGCCCACACGGTGATAGGCCTTCACGAGGTCCTTGAACTCGGCGATCTGCTGCCCGTGGTCGCCGCTCGACGAATACTCGTTGGTGGGAGCGAAGAACCCGATCGTGTTGTAGGCCCAATAGTTCGAGAGGCCGCGGCCCACGAGGATCGGGTCCTCGATCGACTGGTGGATGGGCATGAGTTCGACGGCAGTCACCCCGAGGTCGCGGAGATGCCCGACGACGGCGGGATGCGCGGCGCCGAGATAGGTTCCCTTCAGCTCGGCGGGCACCTCGGGGTGAAGCTTGGTGAGTCCCTTCACGTGCGCCTCGTAGACGACCGTCTCGTTGTAGGGACGCCGGGGCGGCCGGTCGCCTTCCCAGTCGTACTGCCCGTGGTCGCACACGACCGAGAGGAGCGCGCTCGGGAGCGAATCGGTCTCATCCTTCGTCGCGGGGGCGCCTTGGACGTGGGCGTGCAGCGCCGGCTCACCCGTGTACGTCCCGGCGATCGCGAGGGCGTACGGGTCCACGAGGATCTTGGCCGCGTTGAAGCGCAGGCCGCGTTCGGGTTCCCACGGTCCGTGCACGCGGTAGCCGTAGAGCTGGCCTTCCCCCACGCCGGCGACCTCGCCCTCCCAGCGGACGGCGCCGTCGGCCTCGCCGACCCTGGCGAGATCGACGCACGACTGTCCCCGAGCGGAATCGATGAGGCAGACTTCGACGCGCTCGGCTTCCGGGGCTGTCGCCAGCGCGAAGACGGTTCCCCGATCCGTCAGACGCGCCCCATAGGGCTGCTGCTCCATGGCTCGACCCTAACCCACCAGACTGACACTTTGGCTAGGAGTCCCCGCGGGCTCGGGTGGCCCGCACTTCACAGTCCATGTGAGGTTCGTCACAAAGTGAAGCTTCCGTAACGCCCATGACACGCGTTTGCGTAACCGCTTACACTGGATGCGAATTCCGGCGTGGGGGCAGTTAGCAAAGGATGCCATGAGCTTCCGTAGCCTCGCACTCGGGGACAAGGTCACGTTCGAGGACACTGGCCCCAAGCCCTTCAACGTGCGCGCGATCTCCCCCGACCAGCGGATGGTCATTCTGAGCCGACCCGTCGACGGCACCGACGCGGTCGAATACACCATGATCGACTGGGACCGCGGCGCCCGCGGACTCGACGGAACCCGCGGGAGGGGCCACCTCGTCGGCTCGGGGGTACACCGCAATCTGTGGCGGTTCTTCCGGGGCGTCACGACGGACGCTCCGGCCACCCAGACGGTCATGGACTTCACACTGTGGGTGGCCGTCTCGATCGCCGCCGTCAACGGTCGCCCGTAGGCGCAACCTCGAGGAGCCCGAGGGAATCGAGCAGTTCGCGGAGCCGCGCGATCCCGCGTTCGGGCGCGTACCGCTCCTTCCAGCGCGCGTGGGCGCGGTCGACGACGTCGCTCGCCGGAAGGCTCCTCGTCGCCTCGGCGATGACGTCCGCGAGATGGCGTGAGTCGCCGGCGCGCGCGACCCAGGGGTAATCGGGGCCGACGACGTCGGGCAGCGCCCCCGCATCTGAGACGACGACAGGGACGCGCGCCGACATCGCCTCGGCGACCGCGAGCCCGAAGCCCTCGGGAACAGTCGAGGGGCACACGAGCAGGTCGATCGTCCCGAGGAACTCGTCCGCCGGCATGCGCCCCACGCGCTGGACCGAGCCCTTGAGCGCGGCGAGGCGGCCTTCCACGATCGCGCGCTCGCGGGCGTCCACGAAGCGCGGTGCGCCCGCGATCCGGAGCCAGAAGCGATAAGGCGCGAGGCGGTTGAGGGACACGAGGGCATCCGCGAGGAGGTGGATCCCCGTGGCCTCCGAGGGACGCCCCACGAAGCCCACCCGCACGGGCCCCTTCCCGCGCGGCACGCGGACCACCTCGAGCTCGGCGGCCCACGGCTCGAGGACGCGCGCGTTCCGGAAATACTGGCCGAGGAACTCGGACGGAACGACCGTGGCGAGGGCCCGCAGCCGGGCCAACCGTGCGACCGTCCGAAGTGGGCCGGAGGGGACCCTGTGCACGTGCACGATCCGCCCCGGGAGGCCCGCCGTCGCCGTCGCTGCGAGGAGCCCGTGGCACCACAGGACCCCCTCGCGATGCTCGCCGCGCCACCGTCGCAGGGACCGGGCGTACTCGGCACCCGCTCGGCCCTCGATCGCCTCGGCTTCGAGGCCGCGCTCGCGAGCCGCCCGGACCACGTCGCCAGGCTCAGCCGGGGCGACGACGAGCGGCTCCGTGCCGAGCTCGCGCAGCCCGGCGGCGATCGTGAGCAGCACAGCCCCGGCGCCTCCCATCGAACCGTCACTGGCCGCGAGAATGATGCGCCGTCCCATGCGAATGTCCCCCCTGTGAAGCAAACCACTTCCGCGCGCTGGGGCCGCTGATTCCGCGACTCGAGGCCCGGGGAGGGCGGCTCGCCGCCCTCAGGGACATCCTAGGACGCGAGGCGCGCCACAGCCCGG
>NZ_JBKZWT010000224.1:0-5952 GCF_047759905.1 Sinomonas sp. G460-2
CCCTCGGCGACCCTCGCCGCCGTCGTCATCGCCGCGGCGACAGGCCTCGTGGACCCGCGCGCGATCGCGCGGCTCTGGCGGCTGAGCCGCGTCGAGTTCGGACTCATGCTCGCAACGTTCGCGTGTGTCACGACGATCGGAGTCCTGCAGGGCATCGTGGTTGCCGTGGTGCTCTCGCTCCTCGACTTCGTGCGCCGCGCGTGGGGCCCCTACCGCGTGGAGCTGGGCGACCGCCCCGATGTGCCGGGATACCACGACATCTCACGCCACCCCGAAGCGGAGAGGGTCCCGGGACTCATCCTCGCGCGCTTCGACGCGCCGCTCTTCTTCGCGAACGGCACGGTGTTCAGCGCCTTCATCCGGGCTCTTGTCGAGAACGCCCACCGGCGCGTCACCCATGTGGTCATCGCGGCGGAGCCCATCACGGGGATCGACACGACCGCCCTCGACGAGGTCATCCTCCTCGATGACTGGCTCGCCGCCCACGGCATTGAGCTCGTCTTCGCCGAGCTCAAGGGCCCCGTGAAGGACCGGCTGCTGCGCTTCGGCACGCGCGGGCGCTTCGGTCCGGACACGTTCTACCCCACCGTCAGCGCGGCAGTGCGGGCCCTCCGCGCGGACGGCGGCACAGGCCCGCCCCCAACGGACGACGGCGCCACTAACCGCTGAGCGGTTGCCCCCCGCGTCGGGGCTGAGTCATCAACGGGCCTCGGAGGCGGCGGTCTCAGTGCACGGCGCGCACGAACTCCGCCGTCGCCGCGGCGAGCGAGGCGCCGATCGCATACGGGGTCCGCTTGACGCCCTTGACGGCGAACGAGTGGTCGGCGTCCTCCTGCCATGCGAGCGTCGCGGTGGGGAGCTTCGCGACGACGCCGTCGAGCAGCTCGCGCGTAGCAAGGGTGTCCCGGGTGCCCTGGAGGAAGAGCATGGGCAGCGTGAGCCCGTAGAGATGCTCGTCGCGGAGCTTCGTGGGGTTCCCTGCCGGGTGCAGCGGATAGCCGAGGAAGACGAGCCCGGCCGGGGCGATCGAACCGTCTGCGACCGCCATCGAGGCCATGCGACCCCCGAACGACTTCCCCGCCGCCCACAGCGGCGCGGGGGCCCCACGACGCTGTGTCTCCTCGAGGACCGCGGCCCACACCGAAATGGCGCGCGGGGGCCGGTCCGGGAGCCGCTTCCCCTCCTCGACGTACGCGAAGTTGAAGCGCAGTGTCGCGATGCCGAGCCCGTTGAGGGCGTCGCAATAGCCAACCATGAACGGATGGTCCATGCCGGCGCCCGCGCCGTGGGCCACGGCGACCGTCGCGTCCGCCCCGTCGGGTTCCCGGAAGACGCCCGAGACGTCGCCCGCGGGCGTGGGAATCGTGATGCGCTCGCCGTGTTCGCTCATGGCTCTATCTTGCCTTGGACCGTGGGAGGGACTCGCAGGACCACCCGACGCCCCTTGGCATGCACACGTTTGCATGCCAGCATTTTTCTATTCCCAGTCTTAGGACTGCGCACTCGAAGGAGAGATCTATGCACGTGCTCGACTGGCTCGTCCTGGGCGCCTATTTCCTCGTCATGGTGTGGATCGGCTGGTTCGCCAAGCGGCGGGTCAAGAACGCGGCCGACTTCTTCACGGCAGGCGGGAAGATGCCCTGGTGGCTGTCAGGCATCTCGCACCACATGTCGGGATATTCGGCCGCGGTCTTCGTCGGCTACGCGGCCCTCTGCTACACGACAGGATTCGCGGTCTACGTGTGGTGGGCCATCAGCATCACCATCGCCTGCCTCGTCGGCTCGTGGCTCTTCGCGCCACGCTGGGCCCGGCTGCGGCAGCGCCTCAACGTCATCTCACCGCTCGAGTACCTCTCGATCCGGTACGGGCTGCCCACGCAGCAGGTCCTCGCGTGGTCCGGCACTGCGCTCAAGATCTTCGACGTCGCCGCCAAATGGGCTGCGAGCGCGATCCTGCTCAACGTCTTCGCGGGCGTCCCGCTGTTCTGGGGCGTCATGATCGTGGGCGGCGTAACGCTCGTGTACTCGACCATCGGTGGACTGTGGGCGGACGCCCTGACCGATTTCGGGCAGTTCGCGATTCAGCTTGTCGCCGGGATTGCGCTCCTCGTCGCGACCGTGGCGAAGCTCGGCGGCGTCTCGTCGATCGTCGACCTCTGGGGCAAGCTCCCGCCGTCGCACTCCTCGCCGTTCGCGGGAAGCCTCACGGTGGGCTTCTTCCTCGCGTACATCCTGATCAACGGCGTCTCGTACAACGGCGGGACATGGAACCTCGCACAGCGCTTCATCTCCGCCCCCACGGGCTCTGCCGCGCGCCGCTCGATCCTGCTGTCCGGTGGGCTGTACCTCGTGTGGCCGCTCGTGCTGTTCTTCCCGATGTGGGCTGCACCGGTGCTCCTGCCGAACCTCGCCCACCCGGACCAGTCATACGCCCTGCTCACACAGAGCCTCCTGCCCGCCGGGCTCGTCGGGCTCGTCCTCGCCGGCCTCTTCTCGCACACGATGGCCATGACCTCGTCCGACGCGAACGCCATCGCCGCCGTCGTCACCCGGGACATCATTCCGGCTCTTCGTGGCAAGCGGGCTCCCCTGTCGGGCCCCGTCGAACTGGCCGTGGGGCGCCTCGCGACGTTCCTGTTCATCGGCCTCTCGATGGTCATTGCACTCACGTCCGATTCGTTCGGCGGCGTCCTCGGCCTCCTCATCACGTGGTTCGGGGCGCTCGTGGGGCCGGTCGCGATCCCGATGCTCCTCGGGATGCTGAAGCCGTTCCGCCGGTGCGGCTCGGTCGCGGCGCTGGGCTCGTGGGCCGCGGGGCTCGTGGTCTTCGCGATCACGAAGTACATCCTCGCCGACCAGATTGCGGCGCTCGGCGCCAACGGCGCGGCCGTGAGCGTCGCGGCGCCGATCCTCGCGTCGGTGCTCGTGTTCCTCGTCGCGGGGCTCGTGGTCCCGCAGGGCACGCCAGCCTCGGACGGCCTCATCGCTTCCCTGGACTCCGACCTGCCCGAGGCGGAGGCGCGGCCCGACGAGACCGTCGATGCGCTCCGCAGCAACGGGGCGAGCGCATGACGCACGACGCGCGGAATCACCTTGAGGGCGTCGTCCTGCCATGGTGGGACCGAGAGGCGGCGGACGACGCGCGAGGCGGAGTCTTCACGTGCTTCGACAACCGCGGCCGCCTGCTCTCCCATGACAAGCTCACGTGGTCGCAGGGGCGCTGGGCGTGGCTCTGCGCCGAACTCTCGCTCGACGCGGGCCGGGGGCTCCTCTCGGGTGATGCGGGCCTCTGGGCCGAACGCTCGATCGCGACGGCGGGCTTCCTCCGGGATCACGCGCTGCGGCCAGACGGCAGCACCCGCTTCCGGGTCGCGGGCGACGGCGCGGCGCCCACCGTGCCAAGGAACGCGGAGCCACGTAACGAGGAGAGCGTCTTCGCGGACCTCTTCGCGGCGCTCGGGCTCACCGGCGCGGCGCGGTTGGCGGGTACGGACGGCGACCACGCGTCGCTGCGGGCCGATGCGGGCGCGATCCTCGCCTCAGCACACGCCCGGATCTCCGCGGGAACGGCCCGAACGGAGCCGTATCCGGTTCCCGCGGGCTTCGCCGACCTCGCCTCGCCGATGCTCCTCCTGCACGTAGCCTCCGAGGCCCAGGACGCCGGCGTGGTCGGCGCGGGCGAGGTGGCTGCTGCGGCCCACGAACTCCTCGTCGGGGGCGGCGGCATGCTCAGCCCGGGCCGGTGGTGGGAGTACCGCCCGTCCGGCCTCGCGGACGAGGACACCCTCGTGGCCCGCCACGTGACCCCGGGCCACCTCCTCGAGCTCGCGTGGATGCTCGTGCACGCCGAACGCGTGGACCGTTCCCTCGCTGCGCCGGGCTGGCTGCCAGACCTCGCGCTCATGGCCCTCGAACGCGGCTGGGACGCCGAATACGGCGGCATGCTGCGCTACGCGGACCGCGCCGGCGGGCGACCCGAGGGCCGATTGCTGCCGGGCGACCGGTACGAGAAGCTGGTCCGCGAGACGTGGAGCACCAAGCTCTGGTGGGTCCACGTCGAGGCCCTCTACGCGGCGCGGCTCTTCGCGGACACGACTGGGGACCCCCGCTTCACGCGCTGGGCCGAGCGGCTCGCGGACTACACGTTCGCAACCTTCCCCGACCCCGAAGGCCGCGAGTGGATCCAGATTCGCGACCGCAGCGGAGACCCGCTCGACGCCGTCGTGGCGCTGCCGGTCAAGGACCCCTTCCACATCGCCCGCGCCCTCGTGCTCCTCAACCGACTCGACTCCGGCGCGTCGACCCCTTCCTGAAAGAGACCATGCGCATTCACACCTTCCCGACGCCCCTCGCCCTCGGACAGGCCTGCGGGGCCCAAGCCGCGAGCCTCCTCGCGGAGCGGCTCGAATCCCCCGGCACCGCGCGCGTCATGCTCGCCGCCGCACCGAGCCAGCAGCACACGCTCGAGGCGCTCCGCTCCGCCGATCTGGACTTCTCGCGCATCGAGTTCTTCCATATGGACGACTATCTGGGCCTTCCCCTCGCCGCCCCGCAGGCGTTCGGCAACTGGCTCGAGCGCGTCCTGTTCTCCCACGTCACACCGGCCGCGTTCCATCGCATCGACCCGAGCCGCGACCCCGAGGCCGAGGCCGCCCGGTACAGTTCCGTCATGGGCTCCGACCACTTCGACCTGACCCTCTGCGGCCTCGGTGTCAACGGTCATCTCGCCTTCAACGATCCGCCCGCGGACCTCGAGGACCCGCTGCCCGCCCGGCCGGTTCGGATGGACGAGGCCTCGCGCCGCCAGCAGCTCGACGAGGGCCACTTCGCGACGCTCGAGGAGGTCCCGACCGACGCGATCACGGTCACGATTCCCCGGCTCCTGCGCGCGCGCCACGTCCTCGTGTCCGTGCCCGGCGCGGCCAAGCGGCAGGCCGTCCAGGACACGCTCACGGAACCGGTCTCGGGGGCGCACCCCGGCACGGCCCTCCGGAGCCACCCGGAGGTCGATCTCTACCTCGACGCCGCATCGGACCCGCGATGACGGCTCCCACGCGCGGAGCCTTGCGGGGTCGCGACCTCGAGAGCGGCGGAGCCCTCGAGATCGAGCACGACGGCGGCGTCATCACTGCCGTTCGTCGGCTCGGCGTTGGCGCGGACGACCTTCCGTTCCTCGCGCCGGGATTCGTCGACCTCCAGGTCAACGGCTTCGCCGGCCATGACGTCAACGGGCCCGAGGCCTCCGCGCAGGACGTCGTGGACATCACCGCTGCTCTGGCCCGCACCGGCGTCACGACCTGGCTCCCGACGATCATCACGGCGACCCAGGAGCAGATCGTCCACAGCCTGCGCGCGGTGGCCGAGGCCCGCGCGGCCAGCCCCGCCGTGGCGGCCGCCATCCCCGGGGTCCACGTCGAGGGGCCGTTCATCTCCGAGGTCGAGGGCGCCCGGGGGGTCCATGACCCCGCACAGATCAGGCCGCTCGATCCCGCCGAAGTGCGGCGCTGGGAGACCCCCGGCGCACCCCTCGAGATCCTCACCGTCTCGCCCCACGGGCCAGAGGCTCCCGCACGGATCGCCGAGATCACGGCCCTCGGAATCTCGGTCGCGATCGGCCACACGCACGCCACCGCGGATGAGGTCCGCGCCGCGGCGGACGCGGGCGCGAGCCTCTCGACGCATCTCGGCAACGGCATGCCGAGCCTCATTCCGCGCCACCCCAACGCGATCTGGGCCCAGCTCGCCGACGATCGACTCACCGCGGGGTTCATCGCCGACGGGCACCACCTTCCGGCGGACACGCTCACGTCGATGCTGCGCGCCAAGCCCTCGCACGGCGCGTTCCTCGTCTCCGACGCGACCGCCCTCGCGGGCTGTGCTCCGGGGACGTACACGGCTCCGGTGGGGGGCGCCGTCGTCCTCGACGCGGACGGAAGGCTCTCGGCCGCTGGG
>NZ_JBKZWT010000225.1:0-5909 GCF_047759905.1 Sinomonas sp. G460-2
CCAACCCGGCGCGTCTGCCCCGACACCGATTTCGCCGACCAAGAACCGAATCAGAGCGACCGAAGCAAAAAACGTCCTTGACAAAAAAGTTTGTCGGCAGGCAAACTGGAGACATGCAAGACGTCGTTGTGATCGAGGATGCGGCCGCTGCGGCCGCGAGCCTGGACCCGCTCCGGGCGAGCCTCCTGCGCGAACTGGCCACGCCGTCCTCGGCGGCGGGCCTCGCCGCGAAGGTGGGGCTCCCGCGCCAGAAGGTCAACTACCACCTGCGCTCGCTCGAGGACCACGGTCTCGTGGAGCTCGTCGAGGAGCGGCGGAAGGGCAACGTCATGGAGCGGATCGTGCAGGCCACGGCGGCCGCGTACGTCATCTCTCCGGTCGCCCTTGCCGCGGTCGAGCCCGACCCGGCGCGCTTCCGGGACCGCTTCAGCGCGTATTGGCTCCTGGCCCTGGCCTCGCGCATGGTCCACGAGGTGGGCCGGCTCCTCGTCGGCGCGACGGCCTCCCAGCAGCAGCTCGCCACGTACGCGGTCGACGGCGAAATCACCTTCGCGTCCGCGGCCTCGCGGGCGGCGTTCGCCGAGGAGCTGGGCGCCGAGGTGGCGCGGCTCGCGGCGAAGTACCACGACGCGCAGGCGCCGGGCGGTGGCAAGCACCGGCTCGTCGTCGCACTGCACCCCAGCCTCAAAGACACCAGCCTCAAAGACACCGGCCTCAAAGACACCAGCCTCAAGGACACCGGCCTCAAAGAAGCCAAAGATTCCGCGACAGCAACCGAACCGCATCAGGAGATCCAGCCATGAACCACGAATTCGAAATCGTCCAGGACGTCGTCATTCAGGCCACGCCGGAACGGATCTGGAAGGCCGTCACCGAGGACACCCCGGCGTGGATGTTCCCCACCGCCCAGTGGCCCGCTGTCCGGACCGTCGACGAGTACCCGACCCACGTCGTGTCCCGCATGGAAGGTCCCGATGGCTGGTACAACCAGCTCGAGCACGTGCTCACGCCAGGCCCGGACGGCACGCAGCTCCACTACGTCCACTCGGGCGTCATGACGGACGACTGGGAGCAGCAGTACGACGGCGCCGCGAAGCACACCGTCTTCTACCTGCACACGCTGGGCGAGTACCTCGCGCGCTTCGACGGCCGCGCGGTGGCGTTCAGCGACGTCCGCGGACCGGACGCGTCCGAGGCGGCAGACGCGTTCGCAAAGTTCGTGGCATACCTCGGGCTCTCCGACGCCACGATCGGCGAGGTCCGCGAGCTCGAGCTCCCGGTGATCGGCAAGGTCTCCGCGACGATGGACTTCCGGAACGAGAACTTCCTGGGCCTCCGCACCCCGGACGCGCTCATCC
Organism: Sinomonas sp. G460-2; assembly: GCF_047759905.1. NCBI lineage: Bacteria > Bacillati > Actinomycetota > Actinomycetes > Micrococcales > Micrococcaceae > Sinomonas > Sinomonas sp. G460-2. Next base: position 1,359 of record NZ_JBKZWT010000225.1, read on the forward strand.
GGGTGTTCGGGCGCAACGCGTTCGGCGACCGCGTGGGCCTGACGGTCCACGACTTCTCCCTCGACACTGCGACCGACGCTGAGCGCGAGGCCCGCGGCGACCAGAACACGGCCGCGTGGACGGCGTGGCTCGAGGACGTCTACGCCTGATCCTTGGCAGGCACGCAGGCACGCAGGCAGGCAGGCAGCCAGGCAGGCAGGCAGGCAGGCGGGCATGCCAGATATCCCAGACATGCCAGACGGACCTGGGCCGGGCACGCGGTGAGCGTGTGCCCGGCCCAGGTCCGCCCTCACAGGGGGCTGCCCTCACAGGGGGCTGCCCTCACAGAGGGCTACTCCTTGATGTAGAGGTTTGCCCCGCTCTCAGGCACGGTCTTGTTGAAGTTGATCACGTTGTAGACGTTGACCCGGACTCCCTCGAGCGCCGCAGTTGGCGGGTTTCCAAGTTCGCATTCGACGGTCAGGGCCGCGGGCAGGTGCACGTTGGGGGCTGCGTTCGGCGTCGCGACGATGGAGAGCATGAGCTTTCCGCCGAAGAAGTTTGCCGGAAGGCCCTGCGGCGTGGCATTCCCGTAGGACTGGAAGCTGATCAGCCCGGTCGTCACGAACGTTCCGGTGATGGTCCTACCGGTGGCGGCTTCGTGATGGGAGAAGGTTCCGCCTCCGGTTGCGACTCCGCTGACGGAGTCGAACGTTCCCGTCGCGACGATGGTCACGACGTCGCCGTTCTCCGCCATCGCCTTGTTCCCCACAGGGAAGCCAAGGCTCTGAACCAGGGCATCGCCCACGTGGTACTGGAAGGTGCCCTTCTCGGTCGCCGCCCCGGCCGGCACCGCGGCGAATACCGCGGTAAAGACCAGCAATGGCAGGGCGATCATGAAGGCAAGGAATTTGCGCATGATGGTTTGCCTGACGATTCTCACGTCGGTGACTAGCTTGGGAGCCCACGCTGGCACAGGGGCGAACGACGGCGGCGGGCCGGCGTCTCGGACGATCGCGCCGGGCTCTGTGGGAGCCCCGCGGCACCGGGGAACCCGGCGTTGCGGTGCGTCGTCTCGTGCGGGCGATCAAGCCCGGCGGGACGAACGGGACCCCCAGCCGTCCAGCACATATCGCGGACCGAGCCGAGCGGCGCGGTCTACGAAACATTGAGCGCGTCTCCGCGGCAGGGTGTCAATTGTGCACGGGCCTGATTTGCCCCCGGCGTGAGAGGATGTGGCCGGCCCTGGGTCAACGTGGAAACGGAGTGGATATGCGCGCGATGGTCATGGACCAGATCGGTGGGCCTCTCGCGGTCCGCGACGTCGAGGAGCCCGGGGCCCCGGACGGCGGCGTGGTGATCACCGTCTTCGCCACCGGTCTGTGCCGCAGCGACTGGCACGCGTGGGCTGGCCACGACGACATCGCGCTTCCGCACGTTCCCGGCCACGAGTTCGCGGGCATCATCGCCGAGGTGGGGCCCGGCGTGACGAAGTGGTCGGCTGGCGACCGAGTCACCGCTCCTTTCGTCGAGGGGTGCGGGCAGTGCGAGTGGTGCCTGTCCGGCAACGCCCAGGTCTGCCCTCAGCAGCAACAGCCCGGCTTCACGCATTGGGGCTCGTTCGCCGAGCGGGTGGTGATCCACGCGGCGGACACGAATCTCGTGGCGATTCCCGAGCGCGTCAGCTTCGAGGCGGCGGCGAGCTTGGGCTGCCGCTTCGCCACGGCATACCGCGCGCTCACGAGCCGGGCCCGGCTCCGCGCTGGCGAATGGGCCACGGTAGTCGGCGCCGGTGGCGTGGGGCTCAGCGCCGTCATGATCGCGAAGGCGCTCGGCGGCAAGGTCATCGCCGTCGACCGCAACGCGACGGCCCTGGACGCGGCCGCCCAACTCGGTGCCGATCACGTGCTGCTCGCGGATGGCTCCGACATCCCGGCCCAGGTCCACGCGCTGACCGGCGGCTCCCACGTTGCCGTGGACGCCGTCGGCAGCGAGCAGACGAGCGCCGACGCGATCCTGAGCCTGCGCCGCCGCGGGCGGCACGTGCAGATCGGCCTCCTGCCGCCCGTCGAGGGCCACCCGCGCGTGCCGATGTCGCGCGTCATTGCCTGGGAGCTCGACGTTTTCGGCAGCCACGGCATGGCCGCCGCCGATTACCCGGACATGCTCGCCCTCATCGAAACCGGCGTGTTCGAGCCGCAAGGCCTCATCGAGCGTGTCATCGGGCTCGAGGAGGCTGCAGGCCTGCTACCGCGCTTCGACGGGGCCAGCGTCGCGGGCATGACGATGATCGACCCGACTCGCTGAAGCGAGTGGGGCTCATCACCGCCATAGCTCGGCGATGAGCCCCGCGAGCGCCAGGCCCTGGTCGTAGCCTCCGCGCGCGGCCTGCCGCCGCGTCGACGGATCCAAGGCGTTGGCGTCGAAGACCTCGCCTGCCCCGGCGTCCGGAAAGACGGTCTCGACCTTGCTGCCCCCGGCACGGAGCTCCTCGACCTGGGTCGCGAGGTCCATGCCCCACTCCAGCGGCATCCGTGTCCTGCCGCTGAACGGCGAGAGCACGAGCACGCGCGCGTAGCCGGCCGCGAGATCGGCGTTTTCGCTGCGCCGGTAGCCGCCGTTGAGGTAGCGGTCCTCGCCGATGGGGTAGGGATTCATCGCCGAGGTGCTCGCGGCGACGGCGTCCACCAGATCAACTCCGCTGCCGCGGTCGAACGCCACCGGCTCCCCGGTCCGCGCGTTGACGGCCGCGATCACCACGGCCTGTTCAGGCCAGTCGTGGCTGGGAAGCCGAGCCGCGACAACGTCGCGCCACCGGGCCCCGTCCGCGCCGTCGGACGTATCCATTTCCAGTGCCGCGGCACCCATCCGGCGGCGCATGTCCGAGGCGTCCTCGGCGGACGCGATGATGCCATCCGACCACTCCAGGTAGTTCTGCCCCGAGAACTTCGGAGCGAGGCCCCTGCCCGGAGCGGCGTTTCCGGCCCGCGGTTGGGGTGGCTCGGCGACGATGGCCGCATACAGCTCGGCCGGCCGTGTGCCACTCGTGATCTGGGCCGCCACCGTGGATCCGGACGATGTCCCGACGATGAGATCAGCGTCGGTGACGTCGACCCCGGCAGCCGAGAGCCCGGCGATGAGGCCGAGAGCCCACGCATTGCCCGCCGCGCCGCCGCCGGCGACGACCAGGGCTCGCTCGCGCGAGTTGTCGGTGGATGTTGAAGAAGGTGTTGTGTTCATGGGAGTCGCCTTTCGCGATGTGCCTTGGGGGCGCTCCCAGTGGCGACTAGCTCAGTCGCAGATCGTGGACTGCGGGGGAGCACCCATTGCGGATACTGCGTACATGGGTCTCACCTCCTGCTGATAGATCACGATCGCCGAAAGGCTAACAGGCCCGCGACGCGGAGTGCAATCGGCGTCAAGCGCAATAGGCATCAAGCCGGCGTGCGAGCGGGCTGGCAGCTCGGGCAGAAGTAGATGTCCCGCTCGCGCTGGGCGACGGGCCAGGTTCCGGGCGCGGACTCGGCCGCCTCGCCGAGCGTCGCGTGCACGATCCGGGTCCGACAGCGCTTGCATGCCTGCCCGGCCCGGCCGTAGACCCAGTAGTCGCCGCGGGGCCCGAAGCCACCGGTCGTGTTCCGCGACGGTCGGGCGCGATTCGCCTCGAGGAGGCGGCGCGCGGTCGCGACGAGGCGCGGGAGATCGCGGACGACGGCGGCCGGTTGCGCCGGGTGCACGCCGGCCAGGAAGCACAGTTCGTTCCGGTAGATGTTGCCGATCCCGGCGAGGTTGCGCTGGTCGAGGAGCGCGAGGCCGATGGCCCGCTGCGGCCGAGACAGGAGGTTCGCTTCGGCGAGGGCCGCGTCCCAGTCCGGCCCAAGGAGATCGGGCCCCAAATGGCCGACGGCGCGGCCCTCCTCCGCGGTCGGCAGTACCTCGACGACGCCGAGCGAGAACCCCACGGCGCTCGTCCCGTCCTCGGCCCTCAGTACGATCCTCGCGGTGTGGGCTGGCTTCCGCCAGCGCTCGCCGGCGGCGTAGAGCTGCCAGCTGCCCTCCATCTTGAGATGGGTGTGGATGCTGAGCCGGTCGCTGTCCTGGCCCGGCGGAGGGGCGAGCCGGTGGAGGAGGTGCTTCCCGCGGGACACGACCTCGAGCACGGTCCAGCCGGTCAGATCGAGCGTCGCGAACGCGGGCACGCGGAAATCGCTCGCAGCGAGCCGCTTCCCCGCGAGGGCGGCGTGCAGCCGGGCTGCCGCCCGCCAGACGTCGTCGCCCTCAGGCACCGGACTCCTCGCGGCTGCCGGCTCCGCCCGCGTGGTCAGGCACGGATCCGCACCCCGCGTGGCGTCGAGTAGGCACCCGCCGCGGTGAGGGCGCGGGCGAGATCGGTATCGAGGAGATCCCGCCCGTTGACCTTCTCCATGACGAGCTTGTCGATCGCGCCCGAGCGGACCACGCCCACGAGCGCGGCCGCGGCGGGAGCCAGTACGCGCAGATCGTCGGAGAAGGCGAGCAGCGTCTTGCCGCCGCGCTCGATGTAGAGGACGAGTGCGCCGTCGACCGTGACGA
>NZ_JBKZWT010000226.1:0-5904 GCF_047759905.1 Sinomonas sp. G460-2
CGTCACGCCGTCCTCGACGACGTCGGGGCCGCCCACGGCCGCCGCGTCGACCACCTGGGTGTCGACGTCGAGCCCCGGGATCTGGCCGCGCAGGAGCTCGCGCAGCTCGCGGAGCTTGCCCTGATTGTGCGTCGCGAGGACGAGCCGAGGCCCCGACCCACGCCCAGCGCCATTTTTCCCGGCGTCATGCTTCCGGGCGCCGTTATTCCCAGCGCCGCCCGCGGAGGCCGCGCTCACGGGGCCGTCCGAAGCGCCTCGGCGAGCGTCTCGCGCTGAATGTCCGCGAGCTGGGCCGTGCCGATGAGCGCGAGGTCGAGGAGGTTGTTGAGCTCGTCGCGGTCGAACGGCGCGCCCTCGGCCGTGCCCTGCACCTCCACGAACTTGCCCGAGCCCGTCACGACGACGTTCATGTCCGTCTCGGCGCGCACGTCCTCGACGTACGGGAGATCGAGCATGGGCACGCCGTCGATGATGCCGACCGAGACCGCGGAGACCGTGTCGACGAGCGGCTCCGCCCCCGGCTCGACGAGGCCCTTGTCCTTCGCCCAGCGCACGGCCTCGGCGAGCGCGACGAATGCGCCCGTGATCGCCGCGGTGCGCGTGCCGCCGTCGGCCTGGAGGACGTCGCAGTCGAGCACGATCGTGTTCTCGCCGAGCGCCTCGGTGTCGATGATGGAGCGCAGCGAACGCCCGATGAGCCGCGAGATCTCGTGCGTCCGGCCGCCGATCCGGCCCTTGACCGACTCGCGGTCGGAGCGCGTGTTCGTGGCCCGCGGGAGCATCGCGTACTCGGCGGTCACCCACCCGCGACCCTCGCCCTTGAGCCACCGCGGAACGCCCTCCGTGAACGAGGCCGTGCAGAGCACGCGCGTGTTCCCGAACTCGATGAGAGCCGAGCCCTCCGCCTGCTTGGACCACCCGCGCGTGATGCTGATGGGGCGCAGCTGGTCGGGGGCGCGCCCATCGGCGCGCACGGCAGAGGGACTCGCGGGAGTGCGTGGGGTCATGGGACCCAGCTTACGCGGATCTCACGGACGGAGGTCAGACGAGGTAGTGGACGCCTGCGACCGCGACCGAGATCGGCCCCGCGTACGCCTGCTGCGCCTCCGCGACGGTCCGGTTCGCATCGTTCCACACGGGAAGGTGGGTCAGGAGCAGGCGCTTGGCGCCGGCGTCGGTCGCTGCGTGGCCCGCGCGAAGTCCCGTGAGGTGCACGCCGTCGATCGCGTCGTCGCGGCCCTCGTGGTACGCCGCCTCGCACAGGAACATGTCCGCCCCGCGCGCGGCGTCGACGAGCCCGGGGCACGAGTCCGTGTCCCCCGAGTAGGCCAGGACGCGACGCTCGGCCGAGCCGTCGGGCTGCGGTTCCACGCACTCGATACGCATCGCGTACGCCTCGGCGATCGGGTGGCGTGCGGGGTGCACGGAAAACCGGAAGGGGCCGAACTCGACGGCTTCGCCCGGCACCCATGAGTGGAACTCGAAGTCCTCGTGCAGATCCGCCGCGGTCCCCATGTCGAGGGCGATCGAGAGGCGCCGCGCGGTCGCCTCGGGCCCCCACACGGGCACACGTCCGGACGGCCAGCCGTTGGGGTCCCAGTGGATCGCGACCTGCAGCCCCGTGAGGTCCATGCAGTGGTCGGGGTGGAGGTGGCTCAGCAGGACGCCGTCGATGTCGCTCAGGTCCATGTACCGCTGCAGGACTCCGAGCGCCCCCGATCCGAGGTCCAAGAGGATGCGCCAGTCCCGCTCGCCGTCGTGCGCGGTCAGGAGGTAGCAACTCGCCGGCGAGCTCGGCCCCGGAAAGGAGCCGCTGCAGCCGACGATCGTCAGTTTCACCCCTGCATCCTATCCGCGCCGCCCTCTGCGGGGCTCGCGGAGTCCACGAAATATGAGACGCGCCCCGCGAGGCCCCGGCGGTCCGCGCGGGCGGCCTCGAGCATCTCCGGGGTGATGCGCGCGAGACTTCCCGTCGGGTAGTGCGCGGCGACGTGCTCCGCGTGCTCGACGCGCTGGACCTCGGGCCCGAGGAAGCGGCGCGCGAGGACCTCGAACTGCCCGGCCTCGCCCGTCGCGAGGAACGTGTGCCGGGGCGGCTCGGCCGAGCGGCGCTCGAGGCCGTGGCTCACGAGCGCGCGGTAGACGTCCTTCGCGGTCTCCTCCGCGCTCGAGACGAGGGTCACGCCGTCGCCCATGACGTAGCTGATGACGCCCGTGAGCAGCGGATAGTGCGTGCAGCCGAGCACGAGCGTGTCGACGCCGGCCTCGCGCAGGGGCGCGAGGTAGCCCTGGGCGGCGTCGAGAAGCTCGGGCCCCGTGGTCACGCCCGCCTCGACGTACGGGACGAAGTCGGGGCACGCGGCCGAGGTGATCTGGAGGTCCGGGGCGGCCGCGAACGTGTCCTCGTAGGCGCGCGATCCCACGGTCGCGCTCGTGCCGATGACCCCTACCCTGCCGTTGCGGGTCGCGACGACGGCGCGGCGCACCGCGGGCTGGATGACCTCGATGACCGGGATGCCGTAGCGCGCCGTGTAGCGCTCGCGCGCGTCGCGGAGGACGGCGGCGGACGCCGAGTTGCACGCGATCGTGAGGAGCTTGACGCCCGAGTCGACGAGCTCATCCATGACGCCTAGCGCGTTCGCGCGCACCTCCGCGATGGGGAGCGGCCCATAGGGGCCGTGCGCCGTGTCGCCGACGTAGAGGACGGACTCGTTCGGGAGCTGGTCGATGATCGAGCGCGCGACCGTGAGGCCGCCCACGCCCGAGTCGAAGACCCCGATGGGGCGCTCGGAGCGCTCGAGCGTCACGTCGTCGTCGGTCTTCTCAGTCCTGGCCACGGCCGCTCCCCGCTCCCTCGGGCCCGTTCCCGCGCCCGCCGGCCCGGTAGCTCGCGAGCATCGCATCGACGAGCGTCGTCTGGAGCCACGTCACGAAGTTGTAGACGAGCGCGAGGTAGGCGTCGACGTCGTCATCCCCGACGTCGGACCAGTCGGTGACCCCGTGGATCCGCTCCGCGTCCTGCTCGCTGTGGATCCCCAGGCGCTCGGCGAGGACGAGGCGCACGTCTGTGAGCGCCGTCGCCCAATGCTCCGCGCCCGCATCGTCGAGCAGGACGTCGCGCGACTCGAGGCCCAGCGACGCCGCGCGGAGGGCGCCAGCCTTGCCCTCGCGCAGCGAGCGCTCGGTGAGACGCCGGAACTCGCGGGTCTCTTCGTCGTCGTCCTTCGAGACGTTCGGGAGGAGCCGCAGGAGGGCTGGATCCTCGGGCTCGGTCGCGTCGGGGCTGATGCCCACGAGCGCGGCGAGCGGGTCTTCCTCGGGCGCGTCGTCCGGCTCGAGGAGCGCGACGACGTCGCGGAACAGTCCGCGCAGGAGCTCGCGCTCGGCGTCCTCGAACCGGCCGCTGATGCCGCGCCTTCCGTAGGTGAACGGCTCAGCCATCCTCGCCAGCCCTTTCAACCGTGGCCCACAGGCCGAAGGTGTGCATCGCTACGGCCTGCCGTTCGACGGTCTCCTTCGAGCCGTGCGAGACGATCGAGCGCCCCTCGGTGTGCACCTGCATCATGAGGGCATCCGCCTTCGCCTCCGAGTAGCCGAAATACGTCTGGAAGACGTAGCTCACGTAGCTCATGAGATTGACGGGGTCGTTCCAGACGACGAGGTTCCACGGCACAATGCGCGCGGTGTCGGTTGCCGTCGTCGTCTCCTCGCTGAGGCTAGGTGCCGGTTCGGTGGCGACGCTCAAACTCATGGGCTCCATTCTAGGCAGGCTGCCTCGCGCCCCCTTGCATCCCACCCAACCCACCCCTCAGCCCACCCTGTCAGCCCGCCCGTGCAGCCCGCCCTGTCGGCCCGCGCCGCTAGAGTGAATCCGTGACCTCTTCGAGCACGTGGGAAGCGCCCCGCACGTCACTGTTCACCGACCACTACGAGCTCACGATGCTCCAGGCCTCGCTCCACTCGGGCGCCGCCCATCGCCGGGCCGTGTTCGAGGTGTTCGCGCGCCGTCTGCCCGACGGCCGGCGCTACGGCGTGGTCGCCGGAACGGGCCGGCTCCTCGAAGGCATCACGGGCTTCCGGTTCAAGGACGAGGAGCTCGCGTTCCTCGAGCGCACCAAGGTCGTGAACCGCGAGACCCTCGACTTCCTCGCCGACTACCGGTTTTCGGGCGATGTGTGGGGCTACGCCGAGGGCGAGGCGTACTTCCCGAATTCGCCGATCCTCATCGTCGAGTCGACGTTCGCGGAGGCGTGCATCCTCGAGACCTACCTGCTCTCCGTGCTCAACCACGATTCGGCGATCGCCTCGGCTGCATCCCGCATGACGATCGCTGCCAATGGCCGGCCGTGCATCGAGATGGGCTCGCGCCGGACGCACGAGGAATCGGCCGTCGCGGCGGCGCGCGCCGCCGTCGTCGCCGGCTTTGCCAGCACGTCCAACCTCGCCGCGGGCCTCCGCTACGGGCTCCGCACGGTCGGGACGGCCGCGCATTCCTTCACGCTCCTCCACGACACCGAGCGCGGCGCGTTCGAGGCGCAGGTCGCCTCAATGGGGCCGGGCACCTCGCTGCTCGTGGACACGTACGACGTCGAAACGGCCGTCCGCACGGCCGTCGAGATCGCGGGAGATCGCCTGGGCGCAGTCCGTCTCGACTCGGGCGACCTCATCGGCCAGGCGCACTGGGTGCGCCGCCTCCTCGACGAGCTCGGCAACGTCAACACGCGCATCGTCGTGACGTCGGACCTCGACGAGTACGCGATCGCGGCCCTCGCCGCGGCCCCCGTCGATTCGTACGGCGTGGGCACGTCGCTCGTGACCGGATCGGGCGCGCCGACGGCGTCGATGGTCTACAAGCTCGTGAGCCGCACCGACGACGACGGAGATTTCGTCGCCGTCGCGAAGGCGGCGAAGAACAAGCAGACCGTGGGGGGACGGAAGTACGCGTTGCGGCGGCTCGACGCGAACGGCGTCGCGACCGCCGAGGTCGTCGGGGTGGGCCACGTGCCCGACGGCGACAGCAACGACCGGCCGCTCCTTGAGCACTTCGTCTCGCGCGGCGAGCTGCAGCCCGGTTGGACGGGCCCCGAGGGGGTCGAACGGGCGCGAGCGCGCCACGAGGCATCGATGGCTGAGCTGCCCGCCGCCGCCCGCCGCATGCACCGCGGCGAGCCGGTCATCCCCACGCTCTACGAAGGCGACTGAGCAGAGGGGCCGCGCCGAAGGGAAGCCGCCTCGCGGAGGGAGAATAGAGCCATGAAGCGAGCACTCATCATCGTGGACGTGCAGAACGACTTCTGCGAGGGCGGCTCCCTCGCGGTCGACGGCGGCGCGTCCGTCGCGTCGCGGCTCACCGACTATGTCGCGGAGCACGCGGGAGACTACGGTGCGATCGTGACGACTCAGGACTGGCACATCGATCCGGGCGCGCACTTCTCGGAGCAGCCGGACTTCGTCGACACGTGGCCCGCGCACTGTGTCGCGGGGACCGCCGGGGCGGCGTTCCATCCGGACCTCGACGTCTCTGGGGTCGACGCGATGTTCCGCAAGGGCCAGTACGCCGCTGCCTATTCGGGCTTCGAGGGGCATCTCGCGCAAGCCGGGGACGCAGAGGGAACCTCCGACGACTCCCCCGGCCTCGACGAGTGGCTCTCTCGGCACGGGATCACAGACGTCGACGTCGCCGGAATCGCGACCGACTACTGCGTCAAGGCCACCGCGCTCGACTCGGCCCGCGTGGGCTACCGGACGACTGTCCTCAGGGACCTCTGCGCCGGCATCGCCGACGACCTCGAGCCGACGTTCCGCGACCTCGAGTCGGCGGGCGTCCGCCTCGCCTAGCCTCCAAAATTGCTCCTATGTCAAGCGGCTGAGGCTTGGGTGGGGTTCCGGGCTTCGGTGTGGTCG
>NZ_JBKZWT010000227.1:0-5888 GCF_047759905.1 Sinomonas sp. G460-2
GGTGGCCGGCTTCGGCTCGGGACTCGTGAGCCCCGCGCTCCAGGCCACCGTCGCGGACACGATCGGCCGCGAGCGCAGCGGTGGGAAGCCGCTCGCCGTCTTCCAAATGGTCTCCGACGTCGGAAGCATCGTGGGCCCTCTCCTCGCGGGCCTGCTCGCCGACGGCGTGGGGTACGGCTGGGCGTTCGGCGTCTCGGGAGCCTGCCTGCTCGCCGCGATGCCCGCGTGGGCCGCGCGCCGTCGTCCGCTCCCCTGATCGGGCGGGCCGGGGCACACGAGCCGAGCGCGGGACGAACCGCCCGGGGACGGCAGCCCGCTCAGCCGTGCCGGAACACGACGACGGCCGCGAGCCACACGGTCTGGGCGCCGGTCGAGAACGTCGCGTTAGGAGTGGCTCCGGCGCTGGCGAGCTGATCCTCGACCACGAACTCCATATCCGAGGTCGCCGAGACGTTGACGCGCGACGCGAAGCCGGTCCCGGCTCCGAGCGCGTCCCCGAAGCCGGAATCGGCGTAGAAGCCGACCGCGAGTTCATTCGAGGCACCTGCCGCGGTCGTCGCGCCCGAGGCCACGGTCGCGGCCTTTGTGCCGGTCGAGCCCGTCGCGTGGGCCTGGACATCGACCGATCCCGTCCCCGCGGCAGCGGAGAGTCCCGAGTATTCGAGCACGGCGGCCCCGATGTCCGCGGGCGCCGTCGTCGTGGCCGTAACGCTCACCGGGGTCCCTGCTCCCCCGGTGATCGGCGCCGTCCAGACGCTCAGCTCGGTGTGGTCCGAGGCCGTGAAATGAGTGAGCTCGGTGTACGTGTTGCCCGCCGAGTCCGTGACGCCGCTCGTGGTCGGCGCCCCCGTTCCCCACACGCCGACTTCGACGACGAGCCGATCTCCGGCCCGGACTGCCTGTCCGAGCGAGACCGTCGCCGAGGGCGCGCCGGCCACGTGCGTCGAGGACTGCTGGAGGAAGGCGGGCACCACGGCGTTCGACGGCGTGACACTCGCCGAGGGCGCGGAGGCCGGGGACGTCCCGACCGAGTTCGCGGCAGTCACCGTGAACGTGTAGGACGTGCCGTTCGTGAGGCCCGAGACGGTCGCGGTGGTGGGGGCCGGGTTCCCGGTCACCGTCGTGGGGGCGAGGGCGGTTCCCCCCGCCCACGGCGTCACCGAGTAGGACGTGATCGGGGCTCCGCCGTTGGCTGGCGCGGTCCACCCCACGACGGCGGATCCGTTGCCGGGTGTCGCCGTCACCCCGGTCGGCGCCGCCGGCGCGGTGGGCGTCGGCGCGATGTGGACCGTGGCGGCCATGGACGGGACGCCGCTTGAGTTGACGATGAACAGCATGTAGTCGCCGGGCGGGGCGTAGGCCCCTGACGCGGGCGCCTGGATGCTGAGCGCGCCGGAGCCCGCCGTGAACGTGAGCGGCACGAAGTGCTGGTCCATGTCCGCCTGATGGGTGTCTGCAGCGAAGGAGACGAGGTTGACGGCGGAGATCGACGCCGCGTCGGGCGTGCTGACGTTGAAGGTCGTCCCGTAGTACGCGCCGGCCGGCGCCTGGCTGATCGTCGGCCGGGCGCCACCGGAGAGGTACGACGGCGAATACAGCTGGGCGCTGTACTGGCCGGGGTTGCTGAGCGACTCCTCGTGGCCGCCACCGGCCACGAGCACGGTCCCGTCGGGCTGGAGGACTGCCGTCGAGTGGTAGTTGCGGGCCGTCGCGAGCGAGCCGATGACGCTCCACGCACCCGTGGCCGGGTCCCAGATCTCGGCCGGCAGCACGCCGGCCGTGACCTGGGTCTGGTCCGAGGTGGGCTCCCCGCCCACCGCGAGGACGCGGCCGTCCGCGAGCGTCACGAGCGTGTGGTAGACGCGGGCATAGTTCATGGGCGCGATGGACTTCCACGCTGGCGTCGCTGCCGTGAGGTCAATCGTCGCGGCCCCGGCGACGGCCGTGGTCGTCGCCGTCACGCTCGGCGCGCCGCCGCTGTAGAGGATCTTCCCGGGCCGGTACATGGCCGACGAGCCGTTCGTGAGCCCGCTCGCCCCGACCGGCGTCCACGTCTGGGCCGACGCGTCGAGCCAGTAGGAGACGTCCTCGGACGGGCCGATCGTGAACACGTTGCCGTTGGGCGCGAGGTAGGAGAAGGGGTACTCCTCCTCGTGGACCTGGGACGTGCTGATCTTCGAGAGCGCCGTCCAGGCGTTCGTGGCTGGGTCGTAGAGCTCTGGGGTGTCGGCCCAGGTCGAGGCGCTCGACGAGTTGCCGCTGATCGCGACATACCGGCCGTCCGCGAGTTCCACGAGGTCCGGATACCACCGCGGGTAGTTCATGCTCGCGAGCCGGCTCCAGGACTGGCTCGCCGGGTCGAAGATGTTGACGTCGGTGAGGCCGAGGTTTCCCGTGGTCGACACGCCGTAGCCGCCGGCCACGAGCACGCGGCCGTCGGGGAGCTTGGCGTTGCCGGAGCAGAAGATGCTCGACGGCGCGTTGGTGGTCGTGAACGTCTTGGCCGCGGGGTCGTAGACCGAGGTCGGCTCGGGGGTCGCCCAGCCGTCCCACACGAGCAGCTTGCCGGAGTTGAGGACCACGGAGTGGACCGCCACGATCGGCCAGGTGGTCAGCGGGCCCCATTGGCCGTTGGCCGTGGTGCTGGGCGTGACCGCGGCCGACGGCGACGACGCCGGCCCCGTGCCGACGGCGTTCGTCGCAGTCACCGTGAACGTATACGACGTCCCGTTGACGAGCCCGCTGATCTGCGCCGTCGTCGCCGGCGGCGTTCCGCTCACGGTCGTCGGCTTCTGCGCGACGCCCCCCGAGTATGGCGTGACGGTGTAGGACGTGATCGGGGACCCGCCGTCGGAGGGAGCGGTCCAGGACACCGACGCGCCCGCGTTTCCGGGGCTCGCCGAGACGCCCGTCGGGGCGCCGGGCGCCGTCGCGTTGGCGGAACCCGCGGGGCGGAACACGAGGGTCGCGGCGAGCCACGTGGTGCTTGCTCCGGTCGAGAAGGCCGCGTTCGGCGTGGCCCCCGACCCCACGGCCGCATCCTCGACGGCAAACTCCAGGTCCGGGGTGTTCGAGACGTTCGTCCGGACGGTGAATCCGGTTCCGCCTCCGATCGTGACCCCGAAGCCCGAGTCGGCGTAGAACCCCAGCGCGAGTTCCCCGGCGGCGGTGGTGGCCGGCGTCGCGCCCGACGAGACGGTCCCGGCCGCGGACGTCGTGCCGGTTGCCTGGGCGTTGACGTCGAGCGAGGCGGTCCCGGCCGCAGTCGAGAGCCCCGAGTACTCGAGCACGGCGACGCCCACGTCCGCCGTCGCGGTCGGTTTGACAGTCACGGTCGGCTTGGTGCCCCCGCCAGCGGTGACCGGCGCGGTCCACACGCTCAGCTCCGTGTGCTCCGACGCGACGAAGTGCACGAGCTCGGTGTAGACGTTGCCGGCGGTGTCAGTGACGCTCGACGCGGTGGGAGACGAAAAGCCCCAGATCCCCACCTCGACGATGAGCCGGTTCCCGGCGCCAAGGGTCGAACCCGGCGTGACGGCAAGGGACGCGACGGACCCGTGATGGGCGGAAGCCTCTTGGACGAAGGCAGGCGGGCCGGACGCCGCGTGGGCCGGAACGGCCACGAGGCCGAAGAAGGCCGTGAAGACCACTGTGATGGCGGCAAGGATGGGTGAACGGCGAGCGGGGCGCATCGCTCCTCCTAGTCATGAGGACAGCAATGGAACACCCCGCCCACTTACGGTGCCCCCGCGGCGACCGCCTGTCAAGACCGAAAGGCGCGGCCCCTACGCGAGGATCGCGTCGACGAAGCCCTCGACGTCGAATGGCGCGAGGTCGTCGGGGCCCTCGCCGAGGCCCACGAGCTTGACCGGCACCCCGAGCTGCTTCTGGATCGCGACGACGATTCCACCCTTCGCCGTGCCGTCGAGCTTCGTCAGGACGATGCCCGTGATGTCGACGACCTCGGAGAATACCTTCGCCTGGTTGAGCCCGTTCTGGCCCGTCGTCGCGTCGAGGACGAGGAGCACCTCGTCGACCTCCGCCTGCTTCTCGATGACGCGCTTGACCTTGCCGAGCTCGTCCATGAGGCCCACCTTGTTCTGGAGACGCCCCGCGGTGTCGACCATGACGACGTCGACCTCTTGCTCGATGCCCGCCTTCACCGCCTCGAAGGCGACGGACGCCGGGTCCGCGCCGTCGACGTCGGATTTGACGGTCGGCACGCCCACGCGCGCGCCCCACGTGGCGAGCTGCTGCGCGGCCGCGGCGCGGAACGTGTCCGCCGCGCCCAGAATCACGTCCTTGTCCTCGGCGACGAAGACGCGCGCGAGCTTGCCCACCGTCGTCGTCTTGCCCACGCCGTTGACCCCCACGACGAGGACGACGGCGGGCTTCCCCGCCTTGCGGTCGACGCGGAGTTCGCGGTCGAGCGTCGGGTCGACGAGCTTGACGAGCTCCTCGCGAAGCATCGCGCGCACCTCATCCGGGTTGCGGCTGCCCATGACCTTGACTCGGCTCTTGAGCGTGTCGACGAGCTCGAGGCTCGGCTCGGTGCCGATGTCGGCGAGGAGGAGCGTCTCCTCGACCTCGTCCCACACGTTGTCGTCGATGCGGTCGCTCGCGAGGAGCGCGAGGAGGCCCTTTCCGAAGACGCTGTTGCTCTTGGCGAGACGCTCGCGCAGGCGCTGAAGCCTCCCGGCCACGGGAGCCGGGACCTCGGTCGGGACCGCCTCGACGGACGGCTCCTCGAGGAGCTCCTGCGGGGCCTCGGCCGTCGCGGCCGGAGGTTCCGTCACGGCAACCGGCGCGCCAGACTCGCTGTCGGACCCGGCCTGGGTGGGCGCGATCGTGGGGTCGTTGGCGTCTCGGGTTCCCGTGTAGCGGACGTTCGAACGGCGGCCGCGGACGAACCCGATGATGGTCCCGGCGACCACGAGGACCACGATCACGGCGATGATGATGGGCAGCAGGACGGAGAGGTCTGTCACGGACCTAGCTTCTCACAGGCTCAGGCGCCCTCTCCGGCCGGGACGGCGGCTCGACGCGCTCGAGCTTCTGGCTCACGACCGTCGACACGCCGTCGCCGCGCATCGACACGCCGTAGAGCGCGTCCGCGACCTCCATCGTGCGCTTCTGGTGCGTGATGACGATGAGCTGGCTCGATTCGCGGAGCTCCTCGAAGATCGTGATGAGCCGCCCGAGATTCGTGTCGTCGAGCGCAGCCTCGACCTCGTCCATGACGTAGAACGGCGAGGGCCGCGCCTTGAAGATCGCCACGAGCAGGGCCACTGCCGTGAGCGATCGCTCGCCGCCCGAGAGGAGCGAGAGGCGCTTGATCTTCTTGCCGGCGGGCCGCGCCTCGACCTCGATGCCCGTGGTGAGCATGTCCGCGGGATCCGTCAGCACGAGCCGCCCCTCCCCGCCAGGGAAGAGCCGACCGAAGACTCGCTCGAACTGCGCCGAGGTGTCCGCGAAGGCCTCGGTGAAGACCCGCTGGACGCGCTCGTCGACGTCCTTGATGATCGCGAGCAGATCGCGGCGGCTCGATCTGAGGTCCTCGAGCTGCTCGTTGAGGAAGCGATGGCGCTCCTCGAGGGCCGCGAACTCCTCGAGGGCCAGCGGATTGACCTTCCCAAGCGCCGAGAGGTCCCGCTCGGCCTTCTTGAGCCGCTTCTCCTGCTCGGCCCGCACGAACGGCGCCCCGCCCACGGGCTGGCCGTCGTCGTCGACCTCGACGCGGAGCGCGGCCCACTTGTCCGCGGCGTCGTCAGGCACGGGGACGGGGAGGTGGGGGCCGAACTCGTCGACGAGCTGCTGGGCCGAGAGGCCGAGCTCCTCGACGGCACGGTCCTCGAGGGCCTCGAGCCGCAGCACGAGCTCGGCCCGGG
>NZ_JBKZWT010000228.1:0-5887 GCF_047759905.1 Sinomonas sp. G460-2
CAGCGCCGTGGGATGCGGCCCGGCCGCGACGAGGGCGCCGGACCATTCTGCGGGCCACGGGGCCAGGAGGCCGACCGCGACGAAATTGCCGGGGAACCTCGCCTCGAACATGTCGGGCTCGCTGAGCGCCGCAACCTCGGAGAAGACCGTGCGCATGGCCGCGAGCTGTGACCGCACGAGGGTCAACGGCGGGTCGTCGCCGATGTTCACGAGCATCGCCCCGCCCGGGGTCAGAAGGGCGGCGGCCTCCGCATAGAAGTCCCGATGTGCGAGATGGCTCGGTGCGCCGGGCCCTGAGAAGACGTCGAGGACGATCGCGTCGAACGGCGCCCGGTCCGCGAGGCTCGCGAGCTCCCAGCGCGCGTCGCCGATGCGGGTCTCAAGGACGGTCCCCGGGGCGAGCGGCAGCTGGTCGAGCACGAAGCCGAGCAGTTCCCGCTCGAGTTCGACGGCGACCTGCGGCGAACCCGGTCGCGTCGCCCGGACGTAGCGCGCGAGTGTGAGCGCCCCCGCGCCGAGGTGCAGGACGCGGAGCGGCTCGCCCGGGGGCTTGAGCAGGTCGAGCACGTTCGCGATCCGCGCGAGGTACGCATAGAAGACGTGCTCCGGCGCGGCGAGGTCCACATGGGACTGCTCGGCGCCGCCGATCGCGAGCACGTACGCCCCGGGCACGAGGCCATCCGGGACGATCGTCGCATGGGTGCCCACACCCGCGAGGTACCGACTCGCGCCGGGGCGAGTCCCGCCGTCGTCCGCGCGGCCGCTGCTCACACGAGCCTGCCGAGGCCCGCGAGCCGGACCGCCGCCTCGTGGAGCACGTCCTCGCGCTTGCAGAACGCGAAGCGCAGGAGCGAGCGCGTGCGCTTCGCGCCCTCGTCGTGGCAGAACACCGAGACCGGGATCGCCGCGACGCCCACGAGCTCGGGGAGGCGCCGCGCGAGGTCAAGCGCGTCGTCGAAGCCGATCGACGCCGTGTCGGCGGTGATGAAGTAGGTGCCGTCCGGGAGGTACACCGTGAGCCCCGCTCGGCGGAGGCCGTCGGCGAGGATGTCGCGCTTTCGCCGCAGCGCCGCCGCCGCGTCCGTGAAGAACTCGTCGGGGAGCCCGAGCCCGAGCGCGACGGCCTCCTGGAAGGGCGTGCCCGAGCTGTACGTCGTGAACTGCTTGACGGTGCGGACGCGCGCCACGAGCTCCTCGGGGCCCGTGACCCAGCCGATCTTCCAGCCCGTGAAGGAGAACGTCTTGCCGGCGGAGGAGATCGTGAGCGTGCGCTCGGCCGCGCCCGGGATCGTCGCGACCGGAACGTGGGGTGCGCCGAAGACGAGGTGTTCGTAGACCTCGTCCGTGACGATCACGGCGTTGTGGCGCTCCGCGAGCTCGACCACGCGCTCGAGCACGTCGCGGCCGAACACGGCGCCGGTGGGATTGTGCGGGTTGTTGAGGATCACTAGCCGCGTCCGCGGGCCGAACGCGGCCTCGAGCTCGTCCGGATCGGGCTGGAAACGCGGTGCGTGCAGGGGAACGGTCACGTGGTTGGCACCCGCGAGCGCGATCATCGCGCCATACGAATCGTAGAACGGCTCGAACGTGATGACGTCGTCGCCCGGCTCGGCGAGCGCGAGGACCGCCGCTGCGATGCCCTCGGTCGCGCCGGTCGTGATGAGCACCTCGGCCTCGGCGTCCGGCTCGAGCCCGTAGAACCGGGACTGATGCGCCGCGACCGCGCGCCGGAGTACGGGGAGGCCCTTGCCCGGCGCGTACTGGTTGGAGCCGGTCGCGATCGCGTGGCGCGCGGCGTCCTTCATCTCCTCGGGGCCGTCCTCGTCCGGGAAGCCCTGCCCGAGGTTGATGGCCCCGGTCCGGACGGCGAGACCCGTCATCTCCTCGAAGATCGTCACGCCGAGGCGCCCGTCGGAGCCGAGCAGGTTCGCGCCGGCCGCTGTTCGCTGCCAAGGGGAAGTCACTGGCCCATGCTAACCAGCGGGCACGGGGGCGAACGGGTATGTTGACAGCATGAGACGCGCCGTCTGCCCCGGTTCCTTCGACCCGATCCACAACGGCCACCTCGAAGTCATCGCGCGCGCCGCGAACCTGTTCGACGAGGTGGTCGTTGCCGTGTCGACCAACTACGCCAAGAAGTACCGCTTCTCCGTCGAGGAGCGGATCGAGATGGCCCGACGGACGCTCGGGGCGATCAGCGGGATCCTCGTCGAGCCCATGGGGGAGGGGTTGCTCGCCGAATACTGCCGTCAGCGCGGCGCGTCGGCGATCGTCAAGGGCCTGCGCTCGTCCTCAGACTTCGACTACGAGCTGCCCATGGCGATCATGAACCGGCAGCTTTCGGGTGTCGAGACCGTGTTCCTCCCCGCCGAGGCGCACTATGTGCACCTGTCCTCGACGCTCGTCAAGGAGGTGCACGACCTCGGCGGGGACGTGTCGGAGTTCGTGCCGCGCTCGGTTCTCGCTAGGCTTGATGCGACGACGCCCCGCAGGGGGTCCTGAACGCCGCACGCGCGGCGTACGCAGGGCGCGCTGGCGGTGAGTGGTGTTCCACGTTTTTGCCTGAGGCGCCGCACAGGCTAGGATTGTTTGTCGGTCTATGTTCCACAGGAGTTCTCATTAAGCGCGAAGGACGTTCGCCCTTGACGATTGACGTCAAGGACCTCGGGCGAAGCCCGGGCACAATGCGGACACTTGAAGAGCATGTTCCCGCACCGAGCGAGCTCGGTGTGGCGCTCATCGGCGTCAGGGAGGGGTCCCCCGTGGACCTCGATCTGCGGCTTGAGTCCGTCCACGAGGGGATCCTGGTATCGGGGACCGCACACGTCGATGTAAGTGGCGAGTGCGGACGGTGCCTGGATGCTATCGAGTACAGCCTCGAGGTCGATGTGCAAGAGCTTTTCTCCTACGAGGGCGCAGAGCCCTCGGAGGGAGAAGAAGAGGAAGAGCAACGTCGAGTCGAGCACGATTCCATCGATCTTGAGCCGGTGTTGCGGGACGCAGTAGTAACCATGCTGCCGTTCCAGCCGGTGTGCCGGGAGGACTGCCCGGGGCTTTGCCCCGAGTGCGGTATCCGCCTCGCAGACGAGCCTGGCCACCATCACGAGGTCGTGGACCCGCGATGGTCGGCCTTGGCGGAGCTGATCAGGCCCGACCGGCACCAAGAAGACTAAGTGTTGGCCCCAAGAGAAATGAGTTAGCCGTGGCAGTTCCCAAGCGGAAGATGTCCCGCTCGAACACCCGCGCCCGCCGGTCCCAGTGGAAGGCGACTGCGCCTAACCTGGTCAAGACGGTCGAGAACGGCCGTGTGACCTACAGCCTTCCGCACCAGGCGAAGGTCGTGACCGACTCCGCGGGCACCGCGCTGTTCATGGAGTACAAGGGCCGCAAGGTCGCCGACGTCTGATCAGACCGTCGGGTCGCCCCATGCCTGCTCGCGATGAGCTGATGAAGCGTCTCGGCGTCGTTATCGACGCCGAGACGCTTCGTCTTGCGTTGACGCATCGCTCCTATGCGTATGAGAACGGCGGCATCCCCACCAACGAGCGCCTCGAGTTCCTCGGCGACTCCATCCTCGGCTTCTCCGTGACGGACCACCTCTACCGGACCTACCCGGATCTCTCCGAAGGCGAGCTCGCCAAGCGGCGCGCCGCAGTGGTGAGCACGCGTGCTCTGGCGAGCATCGCGCGGCGGCTCGGCGTCGGCGAGTGCATCTACCTCGGCCACGGCGAGAAGGTCACGAACGGCAAGAACAAGTCCTCCATCCTCGCGGACACCATGGAGGCCCTCATCGGAGCGACCTACATCGCGAACGGACTCGAGGACGCGCGCTGTCTCGTGGTGCGGCTCGTCGGGCCGCTGCTCGAGGACGCGGCCGTGCTCGGCGCGGGCACCGATTGGAAGACGCACATCCAGGAGCTCGCCGCGAACCGGCAGCTCGGCGGCATTCACTACGCCGTGGTCGGCGACGGCCCGGACCACGCCCGCACCTACACTGCGACGCTCCTGATCGGCGGTGTCGCGTACGGCACCGGCAAGGGCAACTCCAAGAAGGAGGCCGAGCAGCAGTCCGCCGCGGACGCGTGGAAGATCCTCGGCCCCGAGACCGCCGCGGCCGGGGCCGCCCACGAATCCGGCGGAGCGGCGTAGGCTTTGCCCGAACTTCCCGAGGTCGAGGTCGTCCGGCGCGGCCTCGCGACGTGGGTCGTCGGGCGGCGCATCGAATCCGTTGAGGTGCTCGACCCCCGTTCCGTCCGCAGGCATCTGCTCGGCGTCGAGGACTTCCGGGGGCAGCTCGAGGGCGCCACGGTGCTCGACGCAGTGCGCCGCGGCAAGTTCCTCTGGCTTCCGCTTTCAGACGGCGCGGACGCCCGCGGCAGCTCCACTGGCCCCTCACCCACCGGCGAGCCCCCGCACACGGATCCTCCGCACACGGCGCTCCTCGCGCACCTCGGCATGAGCGGACAGCTTCTCGTCGAGGACCCCAGCCAGCCGGACGAGAAGCATCTCAAGGTGCGCCTGACCCTTTCCCCCGCACCGGGCCTCCCGGACGAGCTGCGCTTCGTGGACCAGCGCATCTTCGGCGGCCTCGCCGTCGTGCCTCTCGTCCCGACGTACGACGGCGGGCCGGGCGGCCATGGGGCGCTGCCCCTCGCGCTCATCGCGGCGGACGCCAAGCACATCGCCCGCGATCCGCTCGACCCCTTCTTCTCCGCCGCGGCCTTCCACGCGCGGCTGCACGCCCGCCGCACGGGCCTCAAACGCGCGCTGCTCGACCAGACGCTCGTCTCGGGGATCGGCAACATCTACGCCGACGAGGCGCTCTGGGCCGCGCGTCTGCACTACGCGCGCGCCACCGACACGCTGCGCCGTGCCGACACCCTGCGCCTCGTTGACGCGGTGCGGGACGTCATGACGCGCGCGCTCGACGCCGGCGGCACGAGCTTCGATTCGCTCTATGTCAACGTCAACGGCGCGTCCGGCTACTTCGACCGTTCCCTATCGGCCTACGGCCGTGCCGGGCAGGCGTGCACGCGATGCGCCGAGGACGGCCGCACGAGCATCATGGTCCGCGAATCGTTCATGAACCGATCCTCCTACCGGTGCCCGCACTGCCAGCGGACTCCACGCAACGCCCGCTGGTAGCCCGGATTCTCGCGGGCGTGGTGGCAGAATGTCGCACAACCACCGCCCGCCCGGCCACCCACGCCCCGCCCAAAGTGACAGGAGAACCCCGGTCCTTTGCACCTCAAGACCCTGACGATCCGAGGCTTCAAGTCATTCGCCTCGGCGACCACCTTCGAGTTCGAGCCAGGCGTGACGGCCGTCGTCGGCCCCAACGGTTCGGGGAAGTCGAACGTGGTCGACGCGCTCGCGTGGGTCATGGGGGAGCAGGGCGCCAAGACGCTGCGCGGCGGGAAGATGGAGGACGTCATCTTCGCCGGGACGGCCGGGCGAGCGCCGCTTGGCCGTGCGCAGGTCTCCCTCACGATTGACAACGCCGACGGCGCGCTGCCCATCGACTACAGCGAGGTCACGATCTCGCGGACCCTGTTCCGCACGGGCGGCTCCGAGTACGCGATCAACGGGGATTCGTGCCGGCTCCTCGACATCCAGGAGCTCCTGAGCGATTCGGGCCTGGGCCGCGAGATGCACGTGATCGTGGGCCAGGGCCAGCTCGACCGGATCCTGCACGCGACCCCCGAGGACCGTCGCGGCTTCATCGAGGAGGCCGCGGGGATCCTCAAGCACCGGCGCCGCAAGGAGCGAACCGTCCGGAAGCTCGACGCGATGCAGGGCAACCTCCAGCGCCTCGCGGACCTCACGGGGGAGATCCGCCGGCAGCTCGGCCCGCTCGGCCGGCAGGCGCAGGTGGCGCGGAGGGCCC
>NZ_JBKZWT010000229.1:0-5853 GCF_047759905.1 Sinomonas sp. G460-2
CCACGCCCCCGCGGGCACGAGCGGCTCGCGGAAGCACACGTTGAGCTGTGCAGGCCCCGAGGGGACGCCGGGCAGGAGCCCCGAGGCCGCGCTGAGCGCGGTCCGGACGGCCGACGACGGCGACTCCCCCGCCGCGACCGACGTCGCGAACCGCACGTGCTCGCCGAAGAGGTCGAGCTGTTCGGTGGTCTGATTCGCGCCCGTCCCGTGAAGTTCCGCGGGCCGGTCGGCGGAAAGCACGATGAGGGGGACCTCCGCGTGGTTCGCCTCCATGACGGCGGGCAGCAGGTTCCCCACGGCCGTGCCGCTCGTGGTGAGCACCGCCGTCGGCCGTCCCGACGAAAGCGCGGCGCCCAGCGCGGTGAACGCGCCGGAGCGCTCGTCGATGCGCACCACGAGCTCGAGCAGGCCGCGGCCCTCGGCCTCGGCGAGCGCGTACGCGAGGGGCGCGCTGCGGGAGCCGGGACATACCACCACGCGACGGACGCCGCCCGCGAGGAGTCCGGAGACCACCTCGCGAGCGGCGTCGAGAGAGCCGAGAGAAGTCACGCTTCCATCGTAGGCAGGCGCGGCGATCTGCGGTGACGCTCCCGCCTCTTCGAACGGCGTTACTTCTTGGCGTGAACCGCCGGAAGCACCTGGACGATCGCGGGGCGGGGGGCCCGCACGGCGCCCTCGGGGGCGGCCCCAGCTGAGACAAGAGCAGGGACGTAGTCCGGAAAATACGAGTGCGGTGCGGCGAACGTGCCCTCCTCGCCCGGGTGCTGGACGGCGACGAACACGTGCCGGTCGGCGTCTCGGACCACGGGCCCGCACGTCTCGGCGTCGCGCGGCACGGACAGGAACTGCTCGACCTTGCCGCGCTCGGGGCCTTCGAGCGTCACGCGGAACAGGCCGTCGTTGTAGCCAATCGCGCTGGGCGCGCCGTCGGTCGCGAGCCACATGTAGCCGGAGGAGTCGAACGCGACGTTGTCGGGGCACGAGATGGGCGAGACGTTATCTGCAGGATAGTCACTGAAGTAAGTCATCTGGTTCTTCGCGGGGTCGCCGCACACGAGCAGGAGGTTCCAGCCGAACGTCGTCGCGGTCTGGTCGCCGCCGTCCTCGGTGATCTCCACGATGTGGCCGTCGCGGTTCTGGCGGCGCGGGTTCGCCTCGTCCGGGGCCGCGTTCGTACCGACGCCGCGGTTCGAGTTGTTCGTGCAGACCACGTAGACCTTGCCGGTGACGGGGTGGGGTTCGACGTCCTCGCAGCGGTCCATCTTCGTGGCGCCCGCGAGATCGGCGGCGAGTCGCGTGTACACGAGGACCTGCTCGACGCTCATGCCCGGGATCGCGGACTTGCCGTCGACGACGAGCGGGAGCCATTCGCCGCGCCCGTCGAACGCGCCGTCCGTGGGGAGCTTGCCCGAGCCGTCGATCTCCGCGGCGGGCGAGTTGCCGGCGAAGCGGGCCACGTACAGGTTGCCCTCGGAGAGCAGGGTCTTGTTGTGCTCGCGGTCTGCCGTGCCGGTGCCGGGCCGGTAGGTGCCCTTAGAGACGAACTTGTAGAGGTGATCAAAGCGCTCGTCGTCCCCTGAGTACGCGACGATGCGGCCGTTCGCGGCGATGTGCACGTTCGCGCCCTCGTGCTTGAAGCGCCCCAGGGCGGTGTGCTTCTTCGGCGTCGACGTAGGGTCGAGCGGGTCGACCTCGACGATCCAGCCGAAGCGGTTGGACTCGTTCGCGTAGTCCGCGTTGCGGGTGTCGAAGCGCGGCTCGTCGAGCTCCCACACGCGGGCCGTGGCGCGGTTGGCGAGGCCGTAGCGCTTGTCCTCCTTCGACGTCCCCGCGGTGCGGAAGTAGCCATTGAAGTTCTCCTCACCTGAGAGCACGGTGCCCCACGGCGTCGTGCCGCCGGCGCAGTTGCCGAGCGTCCCGCGGACGGTGCGGCCCTCGCGGCCCTTGGGATCGCTCGGGTTCGTCAGGAGGCTCGAGCCTGCGGCGGGGCCGGTGAACTCGAAGACCGTGTCCGTGAGGTAACGGCGGTTGAGCGGGGCGCCCTTGACGTAGGTCCACGCCTGGTTCTTGTTCTGCCGCTCGAGCTCGACGACGCTGAGCCCGTGGGCGGCCCGCGCGACGGCGCGCGTTCCGGCGGGATCGGCGGCCGCCTGGGCGTCGGAGAACATGATGCCCTCGTTCGTGTACTCGTGGTTCGTGAACAGCACGGCGCGCTTCCCGGCGGTCCCGGGCAGCTCGATGATGTCCGTGTAATCGTTGTTGTAGCCGAACTG
The DNA here is from genome assembly GCF_047759905.1 of Sinomonas sp. G460-2. NCBI lineage: Bacteria > Bacillati > Actinomycetota > Actinomycetes > Micrococcales > Micrococcaceae > Sinomonas > Sinomonas sp. G460-2. Next base: position 2,274 of record NZ_JBKZWT010000229.1, read on the forward strand.
GCGGGCCTGGGCCTCGGCGGTCTGATGCTCAAGATCGAAGGCGGGGCTGTCGTCGAAGAGGCCGTCGCCCCACCGGATGATCGGGCGCCACGCGTAGCCATCCGGGACCGTGAACTCGTCGACGAGCTTGTCCACGGGGCGGATGGGGGTGAAGTCGAGCTTCGAGTTGGGCGCCTTGGGACGGGGCGCGGCCGGCCCAAAGGTCGAGGGCACCGCCGACGACTGCCCGACGTTCGACGACGGCCCAACCGACGACGGCGCCGCCTCCGCGCGTCCGGCCGGCTGGCCGCCGGTGAACGCGAGCGTGAGCGCGCCGGCGAGGCCGAGCCCGAGCGCGGAGCGCCGTGAGAGCTCGCCCGCGACGACGTCGCGGAAGTAGCCATTGGACGATTCGTTGCAGACTTCCCCGAGGCACGCGTTGTCGCACTTGAGCGCGCACGTCACGGCACTTCGTTTTCCACGGACGTGGCCGAGCATCGGCAGGAGCGGGCGGCGTTGATCAGACATGGGTTCCTCCGGGGTGTGGGTGCGGTCGGTGCGGTGGAGCGAGTGCACTCAGGACAGCATTCCCCACGAAATCCCAGTCTATTTTCAGGTTAATTTCAGGAAAACGTGCTTCCGGCTGATTTGTCGGGGTCCGATGGCAGACTGGCGCCATGCCGGACACCCCCGAACCCGACAGCGCAGAACCCGACACCCCCAAACCCGACACGCCCGAGCACCGCCGCCTCGCCGAGTCCCCGGGCGATTCCGATCCGTGGCGCCTCTGGGGCCCGTATCTGGCCGGGCGCCAGTGGGGAACCGTGCGCGAGGACTACTCGGAGGAGGGCGACGCGTGGGACTTCTTCCCGTTCGACCACGCTCACCGGCGCGCCTATCGCTGGGGCGAGGACGGGATCGCGGGCCTGTGCGACCGGTTCGGCTTCCTCAATCTCGGTGTCGCCCTCTGGAACGGCCGCGACGATCGGCTCAAGGAGCGGTACTTCGGCCTCACGAACGGCCAGGGCAACCACGGGGAGGACGCGAAGGAGCATTGGTGGCACCTCGACGCGACCCCGACGCACTCGTGGGCCAAGACCCTGTACCGCTACCCGCAGGCGGCGTATCCGTACGAGGACCTCGTGCGCACCGCCGCGAACCTCTCCCGCGCGGCGCCCGAGTACGAGCTCGTGGACACCGGTGTCCTGAAGGAGGATCGCTTCTTCGACGTCGAGACCGTGCACGCGAAGGCCTCCCCCGACGACGTGTGCGTCACGATCACGGCGACCAACCACGGCCCCGACCCGGCCCCGCTCGACCTCGTCGCCCAGCTGTGGTTCCGCAACACGTGGGCGTGGGGTCGGGACGAGCGTGTGCCGCAGCTGCGCAGGCTTCGGCCGCCCGAGCTCCGGCCCGGCGGGATCGTCGCGGTCGAGGCCACGCACGGGTTCCTGGGCCGCTACGTCCTCGCGGCAGACAGCGCCGTTCTAGCCTCGCACCGGGTCCAGCCCGAGGTGATGTTCTGCGACAACGAGAGCAATGACGTCGAGCTCTTCGGCGCGGCGGAGAACCGCTCGCCCCACCCGACGGACGCCATCGACGCGGCCATCGTGCGCGGCGACCGCTCCCTCCTCAACCCGGCGGGGACCGGCACGAAGGCCGCGGTGCGCTGGCACTTCCCGGCGATCGCCCCGGGCGCGAGCGTCAGCGTGCGCCTGCGTCTCACGGGCGAGACGCTCCCGCTCGATCCGTTCGGCATCGGCTTCGACGACGTCCTCGCGGACCGGGAGCGCGAGGCGGACGAGTTCTACAAGGCGCTCATGCCCGGCGGTTCCTCGAAGCGGCCGGGACAGACGACGGCGGAGGACGCCTTCGTGGCACGGCGCGCCTTCGCGGGGCTCCTGTGGGGCAAGCAGCACTACCGCTATTCGGTGCGCGAGTGGCTCGAGGGCGATCCAGCCTTCCCGGATCCGCCCGGCGAGCGGCAGGGGCCGGGCGGGCGCAATGCGACGTGGCGGCATCTTGCCCTCGCGGACGTCATCTCGATGCCGGACGAGTGGGAGTACCCGTGGTTCGCATCGTGGGACCTCGCGTTCCACTGCGTCGCGCTTGCCCACGTGGACCCCGAGTTCGCGAAAGCCCAGCTCGTGCTCCTGTGCCGCGAGTGGGCGATGCACCCGGACGGGCAGCTCCCCGCGTACGAGTGGGCGTTAGGCGACGTGAACCCGCCCGTGCACGCGTGGGCCGCGTGGCAGGTCTACTGCATCGACGGAGCCCGAGACACGGACTTCCTCACGCGCGTGTTCGCGAAGCTCCTGCTGAACTTCTCGTGGTGGGTCAACCGCAAGGACGCGGACGGCTCGAACCTGTTCGAGGGCGGCTTCCTCGGCATGGACAACATCGGCCTCTTCGACCGCTCGAAGGGACTGCCCGAGGGGCATCGGCTTGAGCAGTCCGACGCGACGAGCTGGATGGCGTTCTACTGCCTGACCATGATGCGGATCGCGCTCGAGCTCGCACGCGAGCATCGCGTCTGGGACGATCTCGCGACCAAATTCCTCGAGCACTTCCTCTCGATCGCGGACGCCATGGACACGTTCGGAAGCGCGGGCGTCGAGCTGTGGGACGAGGAAGACGGCTTCTTCTACGACGTCCTCGTAGCCAGCGATGGGAGCCAGGAGCGGCTGCCGGTCCGGAGCATGGTCGGGCTCCTGCCGCTCCTCGCGGTCGCGGTCGCGCCCGCGTGGGCGTCCGAGGAGCTTCCAGACTTCGCCCAGAACCTGCACTGGCTTCAGCGGCACCGTGCGGACGAGATGGGCGCGCTCTTGCGGGCCACGGGCGCCGAAACGAGCCAGGACGGCAGCGCCTCCGGGGGCTCGCGGCTCACGCTCGCGGTCCTGCACGGCGACCGGCTCACGCGCGTGCTCGCCCGGCTGCTCGACGAGAACGAGTTCCTCTCCCCGTACGGGCTCCGCTCGCTCTCCGCCGCGTATCGCGAGCCGTTCACGGTCAACGTCGCGGGTCAGCCCATGAGCATCGCCTATCTGCCGGGAGAGTCGGACTCGGGTCTGTTCGGCGGGAACTCGAACTGGCGCGGGCCTGTGTGGTTCCCCGTCAATGTGCTCGTGGCCGACGCGCTCGCCGTCTTCGCGGAAGGCTCAGGGGCCGAGGTCACGGTCGAGTTCCCCACGGGCTCGGGAACGCACGTGCCGCTCGGCGTCGTCGCCCGCGAGCTCGAGGGCAGGCTCGTGCGGCTGTTCCGGGCGGACGACGGCGGGCGGCGGCCGAGCACGCCGCGGCACCACCCGTCGGGCCCCTTGTGGGACGCGCACCCGACGTTCAGCGAGTACTTCCACGGCGACACGGGCGCGGGCCTCGGGGCCTCACACCAGACCGGCTGGACGGCCCTCGTGGCGCACCTCATCTGCCGTCAGGCACAGGCCGCGACTCAGGATCCAGCCGACACGCCGTAGCCCAAGACCTGATAGCACCGGCGCAGCCGGTCGAGCCACCATGCGCGCCGCTCGGGCGGGGCCGCGTGCTCGGCGAGCAGCTCCGGGTCCGGCGCCAGATCACCCGAAAACACCCGGCCAACCGGGAG
>NZ_JBKZWT010000023.1:0-26977 GCF_047759905.1 Sinomonas sp. G460-2
CCGGAGACGGTCTGCGGGAGGTCGCCCGGCCGGACGGACTGGGACGGTCCGTAGGCGCTCGCGGGGAGACCCTTGAGGTTCTCGGGGCGGGCGTGGCGCGCTCCGAGGACTCCCGGGGCTGGGGCGGCCCACGCCGAGAACTTGCCCGACTCGGTCCCGAGGGTGAGCGCGTACTTCGTGTCGACGTAGGCCAGCGCCTCCCACGGCACGCCGATGCGGCGCAGCGGGTTGACGAGTTCGACGCCGGCATCGCTCACCACGACGGCGGGTCGCCAGAAAAGCGCCCAGCCGGCGAACGCCATGAGGGCGAGCGGCGCCGCGAAGCGCAGCCCCACGAGGCCGGACTGGGCCACCGTGACCACGGCCCCGAACACCGCGAGCGCCCACAGCATGATGGCCAGGGCCTTGTTGCTGCGGGCCTTGAAGACGTCGACCGGACCGGCATGCTGCAGAGCGCTCATGCCCCCCATAATTCAGGATTCCGTCCTTCGGGCCAATGCAGCCCGGCGGGGACGGTGCACGGAAGGAAAAGCAGAGGATGACTGAGAACCTCGGCATGGCAGGAAAGTCGCGCCGCTCCGCGAAGGGCGGTGGCATCGGGGGCGATCTGGTGAAGGGCCAGATGGTGCTCGAGGTCAAGGACCTGAGCGTCGATTTCGGCGTCGAGAAGGAATGGGTCCCGGCGGCGATCAACCTCAATTACGAGGTGCGCGCGGGCGAGGTCCTCGCGATCGTCGGCGAGTCGGGCTCGGGCAAGTCCGCGAGCTCGATGGCCCTCCTCGGCCTCCTCCCGTCGAACAGCCGCGTGGCCGGGAGCGTCAAGCTCGCGGGCCAGGAGCTGCTCGGCAAGGACCGCTCGGCGACCCGAAAGGTCCGCGGCAACGACGTCGCCGTCATCTTCCAGGAGCCCATGACGGCGCTCAACCCCGTCTACACGATCGGGAACCAGATTGTGGAGACTATCCGCCTCCACAACCCGGTCTCCCCGGACGAGGCGAGGGCCCGCGCCATCAAGATGCTCGAGCTCGTCGAGCTTCCGGACCCCGAGAAGGCCTTCAAGTCCTACCCGCACCAGCTCTCGGGCGGCCAGCGCCAGCGCGCCATGATCGCGCAGTCCCTCTCGTGCGATCCCAAGCTCCTCATCGCCGATGAGCCCACGACCGCCCTCGACGTGACCGTCCAGGCCGAGATTCTCGACCTCATGCGGCACCTCAAGGACAAGCTCAACAGCGCGGTCATCCTCATCACGCACGACATGGGCGTCGTCGCCGACCTCGCGGACCGCATCGCGGTCATGCGCCGCGGCGTGATCGTCGAGGCGGGCAGCGCGGAGCAGATCTTCCACAGCCCGCAGCACGAGTACACGCAGGCGCTCCTCGCCGCTGTGCCGCACCTCGGGCAGGGCTCTGAGTCGGAGTCCGAGGTCGACATCACGGCCGCGCTGGCCGCCGCGACCCACACCGAGCTCGAGGCCGTCGACGCCGCCGAGCTCGCCGAGCGCGAGAAGGAGAACCGCGCGGCCCTCGCCGAGGCGGAGGCCGCCGTCGAGCGGCGCGGTGCCCCCGTCCTCGAGCTCAAGGGCGTGGCCATCGAGTATCCGAAGCAGGGCCGCGTCCCGGCGTTCCGGGCAGTCGAGGGCGCCGACCTCGTCGTGTACCCGGGCCAGGTCGTGGGCCTCGTGGGCGAATCCGGCTCGGGCAAGACGACGATCGGTCGCGCCGCCGTCGGCCTCCTCCCGGTCGCCGAGGGCTCGCTCAAGGTCGTGGGCCGGGAGATCTCGAGCCTCAAGAAGAACTCGAAGGAGCTCCACGACATCCGCCGCTCGGTCGGCATGGTGTTCCAGGACCCCTCGTCCTCGCTCAACCCGCGCCTCCCGATCGGCGAGTCGATCGGCGAGCCGATGTTCCTCGGTGGCGTCGCGAAGGGCGCGGACCTGCAGAAGCGCGTCGAGACGCTCCTCGACCAGGTCGAGCTGCCCCGCTCGTACCGCAACCGCTACCCGCACGAACTCTCCGGCGGCCAGAAGCAGCGCGTCGGGATCGCCCGCGCGCTCTCGCTCAAGCCGAAGCTCATGGTCGCGGATGAGCCCACGTCCGCGCTCGACGTCTCGGTCCAGGCCAAGGTCCTCGAGCTCTTCCAGGCGCTCCAGAAGGAGCTCGGCTTCGCGGCGCTCTTCGTGACCCACGACCTCGCGGTGATCGACGTCCTCGCGGATCACATTTGCGTCATGCAGCGCGGCAGGATCGTCGAGCAGGGCTCGCGCGATCAGATCCTGCGCAACCCGCAGGAGGCCTACACGCAGCGCCTCCTCGCGGCCGTCCCGCTCCCGGATCCGGAGAAGCAGCGCGAGCGCCGCGAGCTCCGCGAGCTGCTCCTCGCGAGCGGCATCGAGTAGGCCGCATCGAGCTAAGCGGCATCGAGCTAAGCGGCATCGGCAGGGGAAGTCACCGTCTCGCGACGAAGTCACCCTCAATGGGACTTACTGAGCGATTGGGTGACTTCCTCCCGGCGCCACAGGCTGGCTGCAGACCTGTCCGGCTTGTGCGCCCGGTCAGTCGTCTGGCCCCCGGGTCAGTCGATGCCGAATCCCTTGGCCTTGATCGCCTCCGCGAGCACGGGGGCGAGCCGCGCCTTGCCCGCGGGCTTGAGGTGGACGCCGTCGGCAAGCTGGCTCGCGAGATCGTAGCGGGAAATCCAGTCGCCGCATGCGATGAACGGGACCCCGAGTTCCGCCGTGGTGCGCCCCACGAGCGCGTCGACCTCGCTGCGCCGCCCCCCGCCGTCGGCCGTTGACTTCGCGAGGGTGCCGACCACGAGCTTCTTCGCGGAGGGATACGTGCGCGCGAGCTCCGCAAGGAGCGAGGACTCGCCGTGCGCGATGGCGGCGTCCGTGGAGCGCTGCGTGGCGTCGTTCCCGCCGCCCTGCACCACCACGAGCGCGGGGTCCCCATAGGGGAGGAGCCAATCGCCGAGGCGCAGCGCGGTGACGTAGTCGTGCACGCGGACGGCCAGGTTCGACACCGTGTAGCCGGTGCCGCCGCGCCCCGCGAAGTAGACCGCGTAGCCCGCCTGCTCGAGCCCGCGCCGCACCCAGCTGTCCGCGGGCTCGGATTGGGAGTCGCCGATGAGCACGGCGGTCTTCGCGAGGCTCCCGAGCACGACCTCCCGGCGCCCGTCGGCCGGGTTGAAGTAGATCGAGCCGAGCGGGAGCTGATCCGGCGCGGCGCTGCTGAAGCCCTTGGGCAGGCTTGTGCTGAGCGTGAGCGGTACGAATCCGGCGGCCGCGACGCGTGCCCCAAGGGCGGACGACGGCGGGTTGTCGGCTACCGAGGTGCTGGCCGCGGGCGCCGCGCACCCGCTCGCGGCGAGGGTTGCGAGGAGGACGGCGATGCCGGTCCAGGCAGCGCGCCGGGCGCGACGCAGGCTCAGATCGGCCCGCGCAATTCCCGGGTCGAGTGGGCTAATTAGGTCCATCCGGCCCTCCGCGGGAATCGGCACTCGTAGATCCATCGTAAGATAGAATCGCTGGCCCTGAAGAGGGTCCGTTCCGTTGTGCCTCAGCCGTTCGAGCTTTGTCAGGCGCCGGACTGCCGCGACCCACCGAATCGAGCCCGAAGCGAATGACTGAAACTGTGTCCACCGCGTCCCGTACCGACCTCCGCAACGTTGCCATCGTGGCGCACGTCGACCATGGCAAGACGACCCTCGTCGACGCGATGCTCAAGCAGACCAACTCGTTCGCCTCGCACGGCGAGGTCGAGGAGCGCGTCATGGACTCCGGCGACCTCGAACGCGAGAAGGGCATCACGATCCTCGCCAAGAACACGACCGTCCAGTACGGCGGTCCTGCGGCAGCTGAGGTCGGCGAGCCCCACGGCATCCTCATCAACGTCATCGACACCCCGGGCCACGCCGACTTCGGTGGCGAGGTCGAGCGCGGACTCTCGATGGTCGACGGCGTCGTGCTCCTAGTCGATGCATCCGAAGGTCCGCTCCCGCAGACCCGCTTCGTGCTCCGCAAGGCCCTCGCCTCGCACAAGCCCGTGATCCTCGTGGTCAACAAGACCGACCGCCCCGACGCGCGCATCGACGAGGTGGTCCACGAGACCATGGACCTCCTCCTGGGCCTCGCCTCGGACCTTGCGGACGAGGTTCCCGACCTCGACCTCGACAAGGTCCTCGACGTCCCGGTCGTGTACGCCGCGGCCCGCGCCGGCGCGTCCTCGCTCGAGCAGCCCGCGGACGGCACCGTCCCCGCGAACGAGAACCTCGAGCCGCTGTTCGAGACGATCATCAAGCACATCCCCGCGCCGACGTACGATCCCGAGGGCGTCCTGCAGGCGCACGTGACCAACCTCGACGCGTCGCCGTTCCTCGGCCGCCTCGCGCTCCTGCGCATCTACAACGGCACGCTGCGCAAGGGCCAGCAGGTCGCGTGGGCCCGCCACGACGGGACGCTCAAGACCGTCAAGATCACCGAGCTCCTCGCCACGAAGGCGCTCGAGCGCGTGCCCGCCGAGTCGGCAGGCCCGGGCGAGATCGTCGCCGTCGCCGGCATCGAGGACATCACGATCGGCGAGACGCTCACGGACCTCGAGAACCCGCAGCCGCTCCCGCTCATCACGGTCGACGATCCGGCGATCTCCATGACCATCGGCATCAACACGTCCCCGCTCGCAGGCCGGGTCAAGGGCGCCAAGGTCACGGCCCGCCAGGTCAAGGACCGCCTCGACAAGGAGCTCATCGGCAACGTCTCGATCCGCGTCCTGCCGACCGAGCGTCCCGACGCGTGGGAGGTCCAGGGCCGTGGCGAGCTCGCGCTGGCCATCCTCGTCGAGCAGATGCGCCGCGAGGGCTTCGAGCTCACGGTCGGCAAGCCCCAGGTGGTCACGAAGCGGGTCGACGGCCACGTGCACGAGCCCATGGAGCACATGACGATCGACGTCCCCGAGGAGTACCTCGGCGCCGTGACGCAGCTCCTCGCGGCGCGCAAGGGCCGCATGACCAACATGTCGAACCACGGCACGGGCTGGGTCCGCATGGAATTCATCGTGCCGTCGCGCGGCCTCATCGGCTTCCGCACGAAGTTCCTCACGGACACCCGCGGCGCCGGCATCGCATCGTCGATCTCCGAGGGCTACGAGCCGTGGGCCGGCGAGATCGAGTACCGCACGAACGGCTCACTCGTGGCCGACCGCGCGGGCGTCGCGACCCCGTTCGCGATGATCAACCTCCAGGAGCGAGGCACGTTCTTCGTCCAGCCCACGGCCGAGGTGTATGAGGGCATGATCGTCGGCGAGAACTCGCGCGCGGATGACATGGACGTGAACATCACCAAGGAGAAGAAGCTCACCAACATGCGCTCCTCCACGGCGGACAACTTCGAGGGCCTCACGCCGCCGCGCACGCTCACGCTCGAGGAGTCCCTCGAGTTCGCGCGCGAGGACGAGTGCGTCGAGATCACGCCCGAGGACATCCGCATCCGCAAGGTCATCCTCGACGCCAACGAGCGCCTCAAGGCGAGCCGGTCGCGCGCCCGCTCCTGAGTCGGGGTCGGCACCTGAGGCGAGGCGCGGCCGCTGAGGTGAGTGGCAGTTTCAGTTAGCGGACGACGGCGGGTGCCCACCCGCCGTCGTCCGCTTTCTCGTCCAAGGGTCACGTCCCGTGGGTGGCGCCTCGTTCAAGGGTCACGTCCCGTGGGTTCCACCCACATCAGGCGACCCCTGAACGGGCCACCACCCACATCAGGTGACCCCTGGATGGTTGGGTGGGCTCAGTCCGCGGTCGGGTCCGCGTGGTGGGCGATCATGAGCGAGGTCGCGCGCCCGTCCGGATCGCTCGGCAGCTCGGCGTACTCGTCGACGATCGCGCGCAGCTTCGCGAGCATCGCCTGGCGGTGCTCCTCGTTGAGCTTGAGGCCGAGGCGCCAGACCTCGAAGTCCTCGGGCGGGAGTGCCGCCGTCTCCTGGACGAACGTCTCAATGAGGATGGGACCCACGTCGTCGACGTGCTGCCCCCACGAGCGGCGGGTTGCCAGGTAGGGGACCTCGCGCGCCCCTCGCCGGCCTCGCCGTTCGGCCTGCGGCTCGAGGAAGCCGGTCGCGACGAGCGTCCTCACGTGGTGGAGCGTAGACGCCGGGTTGAGCCCGAGGAGGTCCGCGATCTCCTTGTTGGTGCGCGCGTTGTGGAGGCACAGGCGCAGGATGCGCAGCCGCAGGGGAGAGCCGAGCGCGCGGCCCTTCGCGGCGTCGTCGGACGTGGACATGGATCCACTCTACCCGGCAGTGATTGACACTTCTCAATCACTGCCCCAGACTGGCCGCGTGGCACTTCCTTCCATCGAGCGCGGCGCGGCGACCCCGCTTGCGCGGCGCCCCTCGTTCCTCGCGTTCTGGGCAGGGCAGGGCGTGAGCCAGATGGGCGTGCAGCTTGGCCAGCTCGCGCTGCCCGTCCTCGCGGTGAACCTGCTCGGCGCGAGGGAGATGGACCTCGGGGTGCTGAACGCGGCGTCCATGGCCGCGTTCCTCGTCGTCGGGCTGCCCGCCGGAGCGTGGGTGGACCGCTGGCTCAAGCGGCGCACCATGATCCGCGCTGACCTCGTGCGCATGGCAGCCATGTTTGCCGTCCCGCTCCTGTGGTGGTCCGGCGAGCTTCGGATGTGGCACCTCTTCGCCGTCGCAGCGGTGGTCGGCGTGGCCACGGTGTTCTTCGACGTCGCGTACCAGAGCTACATCCCGCTGCTCGTGGAGCGCGAGCTCGTCGCGGACGCGAACGGCAAGCTCGAAGCCACGGCACAGGTCTCGCGGCTCGGTGGGCCGGCGCTCGGCGGATTCCTGCTCACGCTCGTGAGCGCGCCGGTGCTCTTCGCGGGCGAGGCGGGCGGCTATCTGGTCTCGGCGCTGTGCCTCACGCGGGTTCGCGACGCGGAGACGAAGCCCGAGCGGGTCGAGGGAAGCAACCTGCTACATGAAATCCGTGACGGCGCGGGCTTCGTGGTGCGGCATCCGCTCATCCGCCGCGTCGTGGCGAGCACCGCGGTCGCGAACCTCTTCTCGTCCATCACGTACGTGCTCATGCCGCTCGTGATCCTGCGCGAGCTCGGCTTCGGGCCCGTGGGGCTCGGCACGATGCTCTCGATCGGCTCCGTGGGCGGCATCATCGGCGCGCTCGTGACTCCGCGCCTCGCCGCGCGCATCGGCGAGGGCCCGCTCCTCCCGCTCGGGCTCACCGTGGGCGCGCTCTCCGTGGTCCTCTTCCCGCTCGCGCTCGCGGCCGGCCCGGGGCCACTCGCCCTCGTGCTGCTCAGCGCGGGCGAGTTCTTCATGAGCTTCGGCGTGATCGTCTACAACGTCATGCAGGTGAGCATGCGGCAGCGCGTGTGCCCGCCCCGACTTCTCGGGCGGATGAATGCCTCGATCCGGTGCGTCGTGTGGGGTGTTATGCCGATCGGGAGCCTCCTGGGCGGTTGGCTCGGCGAACGGATCGGACTGGCCCCGACGCTCTGGATCGGCGTGGCGGGTGCGGCGCTCTCCTGCGTGCCGGTGGCAACCGGCCCGTTCCTCCGCCTCCGGAGGCTCCCGGACGCGGAGGGTGAGTGAGGCTTACCCGGCCGCGACCGGCCGCTCGCGCGACGTCCCGTCGAAGACGGTCCACGAGCCGGGGACGCGGTTCGTGACGCCGTGTTCGACGTCGCTCACGAGCAGCTCGGACCACGAAGCCCGCACCAGACGGATCTCGGTTCCGGGATCCGCCGGGATGAGTCCGAGGATGAGCGAGAGCGAGGGGGCGCCGAGCGTCAGGCTCGCGGCGGCGCGGCCCGTGCGGTCGGCGCTCAACTGGCATTCGGCGGTCTGCACGGTCCAGAGCGTCTGGCGGCCCCGCTGGAGGACGCCGTCGGCGGTGCGGGCCACGAGCTCGAGGACCGCGCCGAACCGGGCCCCGGCGTGGATGGCCGTCGCGCCGGCCCGCCCGAGGAAGTCCTCGGTGGCCTCGACGAGCAGTCCGCGCTCCACGACCGATGCGGCGAGGGCGGAGAAGCGGGGGACACGATGGCGATGATCCTGAGGAAAGATCTCGCGGACCGTGTAAGAGGGTGTGTGAGTGGGGGCTGGGCTCCAGGCTGCGAGCCGATCTCGGATGGACATGGCTGTGCTCTGCTTCTGACGTTGGTGTCGTTGCCTGCCTCCCAGCAGCAGCACGCGGGGCGCCCGAAGGCTTCCGCTGCCCGGCACGCGGGGCACAGGGGCCCCGTCGCCAATAAATCATCTTGATGGATAAATCTTAGATCGCGTGATATTCGTCACACAAGGGGAGTGGACTACGAGTTCTCTGACGGCGTGTGACGACGGGCGGGCGGCGGTGGGACCGGCTTGGCGGCGACGACGGCGTCGAGGCGGACTGTTGCGTCTCCGTGCCGCGTGCGAATCGTCGCCTCGGAGTCAGTGAGCCGAACGAGCTCCCCGAGGGCGTCCGTGAGCCCACCCTCGATGCGGTGGCGCACGACGACGCGCGTTCCCACCGCGAGCGAGGCGAGGATGTCCGCGGGGTTGGCTCCGCGAACGGGCCGGGCTGGGCGGTCTGGTGTCGGCACGCATCCATCCTAGGAGTGGGATGCTACGCCGTGTGACGGAATGGCCTGCTATGCGACGCGCCCGGTTAGGTCGTGTGGATTGGCGTGTGCGCGCGGAGCGATAATAGGCTCGTCCGGCCGGGAAGACTGACCGGCGGACGGGTCCATCAGCGAAAGTTCGTCAGAAGGTGCAGCAGTGACATACGTGATCGCGCAGCCATGCGTGGATGTGAAGGACAAGGCCTGCGTCGAGGAGTGCCCGGTCGACTGCATCTACGAAGGCGAGCGATCCCTCTACATCCACCCGGACGAATGCGTCGACTGCGGCGCGTGCGAGCCGGTGTGCCCCGTCGAGGCCATCTACTATGAGGATGACGTCCCGGACGAGTGGGCCGACTACTACAAGGCCAACGTCGAGTTCTTCGACGACCTCGGCTCGCCTGGCGGTGCGGCCAAGCTGGGCAACACGGGGAAGGACCACCCCCTCGTGTCCGCCCTGCCGCCGCAGAACCAAGACTGAGCGTGCAGAGCGGCAGCGGCGCGGCTGATTCCCGCGAGTCCTGGGCCGGCCTCGACACCGAGCGCGCGTTCGGACTCGATCTTCCGGACTACCCGTGGGAGTCCATGGCTCCGTACCTTGAGACGGCGCGGCGTCACCGCGACGGGGTCGTCAACCTCTCGATCGGGACGCCCGTCGACCCGACGCCCGAGCTTGTCCAGGACGCGCTGCGCGCGGCCGCCGACGCCCCGGGCTATCCGACCGTCCACGGCACCCCCGGAGTCCGCCAGGCCGTCGTCGACTGGTTCTCCCGCAGGCGCGGCGTCGAGGGCCTCGATGAGCAGGCCGTCATGCCGACCATCGGCTCGAAGGAACTCGTGGCCTGGCTGCCGTTCCTCCTTGGCCTCGGGCCGGGGGACGTCGTGGTCCGCCCGCGCGTCGCCTACCCCACCTATGACATCGGTGCCCGCCTCGCGGGCGCTTCCGCGGTCGCCGCGGACAGCCTCGAGGAGCTCGACGGGGCGACCCGCGCGCGCGTCCGTCTCGTGTGGCTCAACTCGCCCGCCAACCCGACGGGCGCTGTGCGGGACGCGGACCAGCTGCGCGCCGTCGTCGACGACGCCCGCGGCCTTGGCGCCATCGTCGCCTCGGACGAGTGCTACGCCGAGCTCGGCTGGGGGGAGTGGGACGTTCAGCGCGGCGGCGAGCCCGTGCCCTCGGTGCTCGATCCCCGCGTGAGCGGCGGCGACTTCACGCGGCTCCTGAGCGTCTACTCGCTCAGCAAGCAGTCCAACCTCGCCGGCTACCGCGCCGCGTTCGTGGCGGGCGCGCCAGAGCTCATGCCCAATCTGGTCAACAGCCGCAAGCATGCGGGCATGATCATGCCGTACCCCGTGCAGGAGGCCATGCGCGTGGCCCTCGGCGACGACGCCCATGTCGAGGCCCAGAAGGACCGCTACCGGGGGCGCCGAGAGCGGCTCGTGCCGGTGCTCGAGGCGTTCGGCCTCCGCATCAGCCACTCCGAGGCCGGGCTCTACCTGTGGTGCACCGCGGGCGAGGACACGTGGGCAACGATCGGTCGTCTCGCGGAGCGCGGGATCGTCGCGGGGCCCGGCGTGTTCTACGGCGACGACGGCGAGGGCTTCGTCCGCGTGGCTCTCACCGGAACCGACGAGCGGGTGGATGCCGCCGTCGAGCGTCTTACGCGGTCTTAGGGCGCCCGCCCCCAGCCACGCGCGCTTTCATGTCGTCCGCGATCGGCGGGACGGGGAGTACCGATTCGTCGGGCGTGCGCCCTCGGGAGTAGCTTTGGACTGTTGCGAGCATACCCATGTAAGGGGAACCATGACTGAGAAGAACGGTGCCACCCTGCGCCATGAAGGCGGGGAGTTGACCCTCCCCCGTATCGCCGCGGTCGAAGGCAACGACGGCTACGACGTGTCGAAGCTTCTGAAGGAGACTGGGGCCGTCACGTTCGACCCCGGCTTCATGAACACGGCGGCGACCACCTCATCCATCACCTTTATCGACGGCGACGAGGGCATCCTCCGGTACCGTGGCTACCCCATCGAGCAGTTGGCACAGCACTCGAGCTTCCTCGAGGTTTCCTACCTCCTCATCTACGGCAACCTGCCGACGCCCACGCAGCTTGAGGAGTTCGACCAGAAGATCCGTCGCCACACGCTGCTGCACGAGGAGCTCAAGAGCTTCTTCGCGGGCTTCCCGCGGGACGCCCACCCCATGCCGGTGCTGTCCTCGGCGGTGTCGGCGCTGTCGACGTTCTACCAGGATTCGCTGGACCCGTTCAACGAAGAGCAAGTGGAGCTGTCCACCATCCGCCTCATGGCGAAGCTCCCGGTCATCGCGGCCTACGCACACAAGAAGTCGATCGGCCAGGCGCTCCTGTACCCGGACAACTCCATGAACCTCGTGGAGAACTTCCTGCGGCTGTGCTTCGGCCTTCCGGCCGAGCCGTACGAGCTCGACCCGCTCGTCGTGAAGGCGCTCGACCTGCTCCTCGTCCTCCACGCGGACCACGAGCAGAACTGTTCGACCTCCACTGTGCGCCTCGTGGGCTCGGCCAACGCGAACATGTTCGCGTCCGTGTCCGCTGGGATCAACGCACTGTTCGGCCCGCTCCACGGCGGCGCGAACGAGGCCGTCCTCAACATGCTCCGCCGGATCCAGGCCGATGGCATCAAGCCTGAGGACTACATGGAGAAGGTCAAGAACAAGGAGGACGGCGTCCGGCTCATGGGCTTCGGGCACCGCGTCTACAAGAACTACGACCCCCGCGCGAAGATCATCAAGGCCACCGCGCACGAGATCCTCGGCAAGCTCGGCGGCAACGACGAGCTCCTCGACATCGCTATGCGGCTCGAGGAGAAGGCCCTCGCGGACGACTACTTCATCCAGCGCAAGCTGTACCCGAACGTGGACTTCTACACGGGCCTCATCTACAAGGCGATGGGCTTCCCCGAGAAGATGTTCACGGTGCTCTTCGCGATCGGCCGCCTTCCCGGCTGGATCGCCCAGTGGCGCGAGATGATCAAGGATCCGCAGACCAAGATCGGCCGCCCGCGGCAGCTCTACATCGGCGAGCCGGAGCGAGACTACCCGGTCCGCTAACGCCCACCGCTTCACCAACGACGACGGCCGGTGCCCTCCAAGCGGAAGGCGCCGGCCGTCGTCGTACTCAGTCGTTGTGCGCTGGCGGTCAGGCGGTCGCGTAGCCCATGGGGTTGTTCTTCTGCCAGCGCCAATGGTCCTCGCACATCTGTGCCACGGTCCTGGTCGTGGACCAGCCGAGATCCGCCAGCGCAGACGAGGGGTCGGCCCAGAAGGCGGGCAGATCGCCGGCGCGGCGGGCGACGATCTCAAACGGGATGGGCGAGCCGACGGCAGTTTCGAACGCGCGGAGCATCTCGAGCACGGACGTGCCTCGGCCCGAGCCGAGGTTCCACCGGTACACGCCAGCGTGGCCCTCGAGGTAGCGCAGCGCGGCGGCGTGGCCCTCGGCGAGGTCGACGACGTGAATGAAGTCGCGCTGGCAGGTACCGTCGGGCGTCTCGTAGTCGCCGCCGAAGACCATGAGCTTCTCGCGCCGGCCCACCGCGACCTGGGCGATGAACGGCACGAGGTTGTTCGGGATGCCCTGCGGGTCTTCGCCGATGCGGCCCGACGGGTGCGCCCCGACGGGGTTGAAGTAGCGCAGCAGTGCGATATGCCAGCGTTCGTCCGAGGCGCCGAGGTCGGCCAGGATGTCCTCGATCTGCTCCTTGGTGCGCCCGTAGGGGTTCATGGCGCCGATCTCCATCTTCTCGACGTACGGGTACGGGTTGTGCTCCCCGTAGACCGTCGCGGAGGAGGAGAAGACGATCGTGCGGACGTCGTGGCGGTCCATCGAGCGCAGGAGCGCGATCGTTCCGGCCACGTTGTTGTAGTAGTAGTCCAGCGGGATGCTCACGGACTCGCCTACGGCCTTGAGGCCCGCGAAGTGGATCACGGCCTCGGGGGAGTGCGCGTCGAAGACGGCGTCGAGGGCGGCCTCGTCGGTGATGTCCGCCTGGACGAACGCGGCCTCCCGACCGGCGAGTTCAGCCACGCGGCGCAGCGCCTCCTCGCTCGAATTCGCCAGGTTGTCCACCGCCACGACGTCATGCCCCGCCTCGAGGAGCGTCAGGACGGTGTGGGAGCCGATGTAGCCGGTGCCGCCGGTCACAAGGATACGCATGGGTCCATCCTAGGGGGCGGGGCCCGGCTGGTCCGCGCCCCCAGGGCGCTGTGACACCTGAACGCGACGCAGCACGGCCGTGCTGTCAAAGCGATACCGCAATGCTGTGCTAGACAGGGTAGGTGCCCAGATTCGTCGACGCGGCCGAGCGCCGTCGTGAGATCGTCGAGGCCGTCAAGCGGATCGTGGCCGCGGACGGCCTTGCGCGAGTGTCCCTGCGCGAGGTGGCGGGGGAGGCTGGCCTCGTGGTCGGCTCTGTGCGCCACTACTTCGAGACCGCGGAGGAGCTCAGGGTCTACGCGTTCACCGCGGTTGCCGAAGCCGTGGCAGAGCGCGTCGAGGCTGCGGACGGCGTCGTAGCGCAACTGTGCCAACTCCTCCCGCTCGACGAGGAGCGCGCCGTCGACCTCTGCGTCTTCATGGCCTTCCGCCTCGCCGCACGCACCGATCCGGCCCTCGTCCCCGTCGCGGACGCCGCGCACGGGCGCATCGCGTCCGCCGTCGGGCGCTCGGTGCTGGAGGCGATGCCGGACGCGGACCGGGACCAGCTCGTCGCCGAGGCGGAGCGGCTGCTCGCGACCGCGGACGGTCTCTCGCTGCACGCCCTCGTGCACGGGCGGTGGCTCGACGCGGAGCTGTGCGTCGCCGTCGTCCACGCGCAGGCCGCGACTCTCGGTCGGGGCTCGATTCTGTAAGCCGGAATCTCAACGGGAAAGTCAACCCGAGGGAACGCCTGTCGGCCCTGCGGGTGTCCCGCGAATGTCCAGAAGCCAGAAGCCCGAAGCCGCGACCGCTTGTGCCCTGATGCCGGCTGGTAACGATTTGGCCACCGATGCTTGCGTTTCGTCGACCCTACATGTAACGATACACAGAACAAGTCCTGTAACGATACATATCGACATCAACGACGATGGGAGAGCCGACATGGGTTCACGTGATCGCGCCGGCCGCTTCTACGCCGACCCGGCGCTGGCGGCGTTCGGTGGACGGTACTACCTGTACCCGACGACGGATGGGGCAGAGGACTGGTCGTCGACGACTTTCCGTGTGCTGTCGTCGGCTGACCTCCGGGAATGGGTCGACGAAGGGCAGATCCTCGATCTCGTGAGCGACGTCGCCTGGGCCGACCGGTTCGCGTGGGCGCCGGCGGTCGCCGAGAAGAACGGGCTCTACTACTTCTATTTCACGGCGGCCGACAACATCGGCGTGGCCGTCTCGATGAGCCCGGTAGGGCCGTTCATCGATTCCGGCGGTCCGATCATCGCGAGCGGGGCCTTTCCAGGTCGCGCCATCGACCCTTCCGTCTTCACGGACGACGACGGTGCCAGCTATCTCGTCTGGGGCAACTCCGTCGCGAATGTGGCCCGGCTGAGCCATGACATGCTCAGCATCGAGGAGCCTTCGGTCGTCTCGTGGAGCCACCCCACCTTCCGTGAGGCCGCGCATCTGCACCGACGTGGAGACACCTACTACCTGTCCTGGTCGGAGAACGATACGCGCGACCCGTCCTACCGCGTGAGGTGGGCCCGTGGAGCCAGTCCCTTCGGTCCTTGGGAGGACCACGGCGTGCTGGTCGAGCAGCGACCGGACGAGGGAATTCTGGCCACAGGTCACCACTCCATCCTTCGACTTCCGGGCACGGACGATTGGGTGATCGCGTATCACCGCTTCGCCGTTCCGGATGGGGACGGTTTCCATCGCGAGATCGTGATCGATCCGCTCCGGCACCTTCCCTCCGGCGATCTGGAGCCGGTCACTCCAGGACGATCGGCAATCCTCTTGACCTCTGACGCATTACCCGAAACTCTCGACTAAGAGAAAGAGAAAGCAATGTCGCTCACCACCTCATCCGGGCCGACCCGGCATCGAGTAGCACGGCGGACTGTTGTCGCGCTCATGGCCGTTGCCACAGCGGTGGCTGCGCTGACAGGCTGCTCCAGCGGCTCCAGCGGCTCCGGCGCCGAGTCGAAGAGAGTCACGTTCCTGTCCTGGGATCCGCAGACCACGATGCAGCCGTTGATCGACGAGTTCCAGAAGGAGAACCCCGGCTACACGGTCGAGGCCTCGTACACGCCGCCTGTCACCCAGTACGTCCAGAAGCTGCAGACGCAGCTCGGCTCCAACACCGCGCCAGACGTGTTCATCATCACAGCCGAGAACAAGACTCAGCTCATGGACGGAGGCTTCGTGAAGGACCTCAGCGGCGAACCGTGGATCTCCAACATCTCCGGTGCGGCGAAGGACACCTACACCAAGTCGGGGAAGGTCTACGGCGCGGCGATCGCCTCATGGGGCGGCGGCATCCTGATCAACAAGGATCTGCTGGCCAAGGCAGGCTATACGACGCCCCCGAAGGCCTGGCAGGACTTCATCGATCTCGGCACGAAGCTCAAGGACTCCGGCGTCACCGCCTTCTATGAGGCCTCCGACGGCATCCCGGTCACCCTCTCGGCGCTGCTCGGGGTGGAGAATGCCGGCATGAGCGGGAAGATGGACGAGCAGATCTGGGCGGGCCAGACGACGTTCGCGAAGACGTGGACCGACCCTCTGAAGACCTGGAACGAGCTGTTTGAGAAGGGCATCGAGCCTCGGACCGCGGCGGGCCTCACCGGCGACCAGGTGCTTCAGCAGTTCGAGCAGGGCAAGGTGGCCATGATCGGCACCGGCTCCTGGGCCCTCGGAGGCATCCAGAAGGCCGCCCCGAACCTCCACCTGGACTACCTCCCGGTCCCCAACCCGCAGGGCGACCTGTACTGGTGCGGCGCCGTCTCGCCGGGATACGCGATCAACGCGAAGGCGAAGAACACCGCCGGCGCAGAGAAGTTCGTCGAGTTCCTGCAGAGCAAGAAGGGAGTCGAGCTCTACCAGAAGGAGACCCAGTCGATCACCACGACCGGCGACTTCACTCCGTCGCTCGACCCCTCGCTCTCGACGATGGCACCTGCGGTCCGCGACGGGAAGTTCTACCTCCCCGCCGTGAACTGGCCGACGCACGCCGATGCAATGACCCCCGAGTCGGTGGCGCTGCTCCAGCAGACGATCTCCGGCAAGATCACCCCGGAACAGTTCGCTCAGGGGATGGACGCGAAGCTGAAGTCCCTGCAGTAGCAGCGGGAGGGTGGGCCGGCCCCCCAGCCGGCCCACCCTCAGACGCCTGCCAGATCCAAGGAAGCTCCATCATGGCCAATGCAACCACTGCCGAACGGCTCCCCACAGCCGCCCAGATGAGCTCGCTCCCACGCGTGCGGAGAAGGTTCCGGCGCGCGAGGGAAGGCTTCGCAGCCTACTGGTTCGTGCTCCCGATCACCGTGGTCTTCGTCGTGCTCTACCTGATCCCGATGGCGCAGTCCGTGTACTACAGCTTCACCGATTACAACGGCTACGAGTCGAGCCCCCACTTCATCGGCATCAGGAACTACGTTCGGATCTTCTCCGACCCGTCAATGCTCTCCGCACTCGGCTTCACGCTCACCTACGCTCTCGTGACGACTGTCGTGGTCACGGTCCTCGCGATCCCTCTGGCCCTGGTGCTCAACAGACGCTTCGTCGGCCGGAACTTCGTGCGCTCGGTGTTCTTCTTTCCCGCAGTACCGAGCGTTGCCCTGCTCGGGCTGGTGTGGACGTTCATCCTGTCGCCGCTGGGGTCCGGCGTGATCAACTCCGTGATCGGGCAGCTCGGGATCGCCCCGATCCCGTGGCTGTCAGACGATGCCCTCGCCCAGTTCGGCGTGATCCTGGTGGCCGTGTGGGCGCAGACAGGCTGGCACGCCATGCTCTACCTCGCGTACCTGCAGAGTCTTCCCTCGGACATTTTCGAAGCCGCCAAACTCGACGGCGCCGGTCGATGGCAGGAGTTCCGCAGCCTGACGCTGCCGCTGCTGACACCGGCCATAACGGTCAGCCAGCTCCTTCTGCTCACCGGTGGGCTGAAAGTGTACGACCTGCCCTTCACGCTCACGCATGGCGGCCCCGGATTCGCGACGCGAACCCTCACGCAGTCGATCATCGAGAACGGCATCGCCGAGTCTGACATCGGAAAGGCCTCCGCCCTCAGCGTGATGTTCCTCCTGGCAGTCGGGATCGTCATCGCCCTGCAGCTCGTCATCTCCCGCCGCCTCGAGGAGCGCTACTCATGAAGAAGAACAGGGGCATCATCCTCAGCATCGTGATGATCCCGGTCGCGTGCCTGGTAGCCGTGCCGTTCTACTACATCCTGGTGAACACGCTGAAGACCCAGCCCGAGTCCACTGCGAACCCGCTGGCCCTCCCCGCGTCGCCGTACTTCGGCAACTATGTGCACGTCTTCCAGACGATCCCGGTCTTCCAGAGCTTCCTCAACACGGTCTACGTGACGGTGGTCTCGGTCGCGCTGATGCTCCTGGTCGGCTCGATGGCGGCGTTCGGCGTCCTCATCGGCAAGGGCCGCCTCGCCGCGATCATCGGAATGGTCCTCGTGGTGGCGTTTGTGGTGCCCGGGCAGGCGACCCTGATCCCGCTCTATCGCATGCTCGCAGGGGTGGAGCTCGTGGACTCGCTCAACGGACTCATCATCATGTACTCCTGCGGCGCGATCTTCTGCTACTTCCTGATCATCGGCTACATGCGCACCCTTCCGCTCGAACTGTTCGAGGCGGCGAAGATCGACGGTGCCGGCCCGTTCCGGGTCTATTGGTCAGTGGCACTGCCGCTGATCCGTCCGATCCTGGTCACCGTCGGCGTCTTCCAGACCATGTGGGTCTGGAACGACTTCATCACCCCGAACGTCTTCATCAATTCCCCCGACAAGCAGACGCTGGTGCTGCAGGTCTACACGGCGGTAGGACAGTTCACAACCGACTGGCCGGCCTTCATCACGCTCAGCGTCATCGTCCTGATCCCGATGGTGATCTTCTTCATCTTCGCGCAGCGCCAGATCGTCAGTGGTCTGGTCAGCGGCAGCGTCAAGGGATGATGCCCGCCCTATCGGCACGGTGCGAGCGCGCCACCTGCGGTCGACTCGCGCTCGATGACCTCGAAGGGGGCGACGAACTCGACCGGATCCCCCGCTTTGCCCTCGATCCGCGCGACCAGGAGGTCGACGGCCGTAGCCGCCATCAGGTCATGAGACGGGTTCACGCTGGAGAGGGAGGGCGTCAGGAACTTGCTGGCCTGCACGTCGTCGAAGCCCATGACCTTGACATCCCCCGGGACCGCGATCCCCGCGTCCGCCAGCGCCCGCACCGCTCCGAGGGCGACATAGTCGGTCACGCAGAACAGCCCGTCGAAGCGTGCTCCCCCGGCGATCGCGTCCGCGACGGCTTTCGCGGCGCCCTCGGGAGAGAAATCGTCGAGCACGAAAGTGAGCTGCGGGTCTTCGTCGATCCCGTGCTCCCGCAACGCCCGGCGATAGCCTTCGTGGCGGAGGCTCGAGGCGTCGACGTCGCCGGTGATGGCCCCGTGCAGGGCAGCGATCCTGCGGCAGCCCCGTTCGATCATGCGGCCCACGGCGGCCTGGGCGCCCTCGATGTTCGGCATCGCGACGTGGTCGACGGGTCCTTGGAAGATGCGCTCTCCCAGGATGACGACGGGGAAGTCCACGCGCAGAAGGTCCACGTCGGACTCGCCGAGGCCGACTGCGCTCAGGATGAGGCCGTCGTACAAGCGCAGCCTCGAGAGCGCCAGCGCCGTGAGCTCATTCTCCTTCGACCGGCCTGTCTGCTCGATGACGACGTGGAGGCCGTGTCGAGCGCCGTGTTCGATGACGGCCGCACCGAGCTGGCCGAAGTACGGGCGGTCCACCTCGGGGACGGCGAGCCCGATGGTGTGGGTGCGGCCGCGGCGCAGGTTCCGCGCCGCGACATTGACGCGGTAGTCGAGTTCATCGATGGTCTTCAGCACCTTCTCACGTGTCGTGTCCTTCACGTGCGGCCGACTGTTCAGAACATTGGACACGGTCATCGGCGAGACGCCCGCGGCCTTTGCGATGTCGCGGATCGTGACCATGGACCTTCTCCCCTCCGGCGCCGCCCGGCGGTTGCGGGGCGGTTTTCTATAACGTTACATCCTGCGGATTCAGGGCGCGCCGAGCTTCGCGGTCCGATCAGTCTCGGAAGGGGCAACAATGCACGAGCGGTTTGACGGGTTCCTCCTCGCGTACTTCGGAAACGGCGCTCAGCCGGACGCCGAGCAGGTCCGCATCGCCGTGACGCCGCGACGGGATCCCGGCACGTGGCTGCCGCTCAACGGAGGCCGGCCTGTCGTCCGGTCCGATGTGGGGGAGCACGGCGTACGCGATCCCTTCATCCTCAGGGACGGCAGCCGGGGACGATTCGTTCTGCTCGCCACCGACCTACGCACTTACCCGGACGCCGACTGGGCGCGGGCGGTTCGCCACGGCAGCCGGTCGATTGTGGTCTGGGACAGCACCGACCTCGTTCACTGGTCGCGTCCTCGTCTGGCCGCTGTCGCGCCAGCGGAGGCAGGGAACGCGTGGGCGCCCAAGGCCTTCTGGTCGGGCGAGCGAAACGCGTGGCTGGTGTTCTTCGCCAGTGCGGTATATGAGGGCCCCGACCGGCGCGAGGAGCGGCATCAGCGCATACTCGTCGCGGAGACCCGTGATTTCTCCCGATTCTCCCCGGCGTCGACGTATCTGGATCCGGGTCACGACGTGATCGATGCGACGTTCCTTCAGTGGCACGATGAGTTCTCAAGGTTCACGGCGGACTCGCTCACGAACCGCCCGGGTGAGGAGTGGCGCTTCGTTTCGCAGGAGCGGGGAACCGCTCTGACATCGACCGATTGGGCGCCCGTCGCCCGCGACCTCGGTGCCGGCAGCCAGCGCCATGCAGAGGGACCGGCGCCGTTCGCAGCTCTGGATGGAGGCGGGGCGTACCTTCTGCTCGACGAATTCGAGCTCCGCGGCTATCAGCTCTACAGCAGTCGCTCGCCGCACGACGCGGAATGGGAGCACGTCGCGAGCGCCCGACTCCCGGAGGGAGCCCGTCATGGCTCGGTGATACCCATCACCGCTGCCGAACGAGAGCGCCTCATCGCCGCCTACCCGGAGACGGACCTGTGAATACCGAGCCGATCGAACTGACCGCCGATATCGACGACCTCAACCCCATCCCGATCAGCGAGGACCTCTGGGGCGTCTTCTTCGAGGACATCAACCACTCGGCCGACGGTGGCCTCTACGCGGAACTGGTCCGCAACCGTTCCTTCTCGTTCAGCGAACGGGACGCACCCGGCTGGGGCGCCCTGACCGGCTGGGAGGTCACGGGCGATGTGCGTGAGCCGGACGGCCAACCCGGGGTCGTCTTGGACGGGAGGGCGGCGGAAGCGGCCATCAGCAACACCGGCTACGACGGGATCTCCGTTGCCGCGGGTGAACGCTATTGCCTGCAGCTGACGGGGGCGGGTCTCGACGGCGCCGCAGCAGTGCGGGTCGTGCTGAGCAGCGCACAGGATGAGACACTCGCCGCGTGCGAGGTCGAATTGACCCCCGAGCCCGGTGTGCAGCACCACGTGCTGACTCCCGTCGCCGCCGATCTCCTGGCTCGGCTGAGGCTGTCCGTTGTCGGTGGGGCAGTGGCCCTCAGCCTGGTCTCGCTCTTCCCCGAGCACACGTTCGGGCGCCCCAACGGGCTGCGCCCTGATCTGGCAGAGGCGATAGCCGCGCTCCGCCCGCGTTTCGTCCGCTTTCCCGGCGGCTGTGTGGCGCACGGCTTCGGCCCGGAGAATCTCTATCGGTGGAAGGACACCCTCGGGCCGATCGAATCGCGCAGGCAGGATTCCAACATCTGGGGGTACCACCAGTCGATGGGCATCGGCTTCTACGAGTACTTCCGGTTCTGCGAGCAGATCGGAGCCAAGCCGCTGCCAGTCGTCGCCGCCGGCGTCTGCTGCCAGAACAGCCCAGGCGGCCAGCATGCCCTCCCCGAAGAGGAATTCGCGGACTACATCGACGACGTTCTCGACCTCATCGAGTACGCCAACGGGCCGGCGGACAGCGGGTGGGGACGTGTTCGCGCTGAAGCGGGCCACCCGGAGCCGTTCGGACTCGAATACCTGGGCATCGGCAACGAGGATGAGATCACCGAGCAGTTCACCGATCGGTTCGAGCGACTCCTGCGAGCCGTGAAATCCGCCCACCCGGAGATCAGCGTCATCGGAACCGCAGGGCCTTTTCCCTTCGGCCGGGATTTCGAGCGAGGCTGGGACGTGGGCCGACGGCTCCGAGTGCCGATCATGGATGAGCACTCGTACAAGTCGCCCGGTTGGTACTTCCGCAACCTGGACCGGTTCGACGGGTACGACCGATCAGGGCCGAAGGTCTATGTGGGCGAGTACGGCTCCAAAGGGAACACGATGCTCTGCGCCCTCGCAGAAGCGGCGTACATGATCGGGATGGAGCGCAACGGCGATATCGTCCGGCTCGCGTCGTACGCGCCCCTGCTGGCAAAGATCGACAACACGCAGTGGGTTCCCGACCTGATCTATTTCGACAACCAGAGGGTCCTGCGTACACTCAACTACCACGTTCAGCGGATGCACTCCTGCAGCGCCGGGGACACCGTTCTCCCCGTCGAGCTCTCGGACGCGCAGCCCTGGTCGCGCCTGAGGACCTCCCGGGCCGGAGTCGCGGTCAAGGCGCTCACAGGCACTCTTCGGATCAGCGCGGCGCGAATCGGCGAGTCCGGTCCGGTGGACCTGACGGTGAGCGGGGGTGACCGCTTCGTGCCCCTGCAGATCGGCACCTCAGACGCGGACTACACCCTGACCATGCGCGCTGGGCTAGCGGACGGCCGCGACGGTTTCGTCATCGCGTTCGGGGACGTCGAAAGCGGCTCGGGGGCCGACGAATGGCACTTCGGAACCTGGGAGAACCGCTTCTACAGCCTTCAACGCCGCACCGACGGCTTTCTCGACGAGCTCGTCGACCCCGTCCCACTGCGAAACGCGTCTGAAGTCGACATCGAGATCCGCGTCAGCGGTCGTGGCTCGAAGGTCGAGTGCTTCGCGGATGGAGAACGCATCCACAGCTACACCGACCCCGGCACGCCTGAACAGCGGATCAGCGTCGGAGCGGTGCGGCGCAGCGCGGACGGCGACGTATTCCTCAAGGCGGTCAATGCCACAGGCCAGGTGGCGCGCGTGGACATCGCCCTCGCATCGGGTCGTCCGGTGCGCGGAGGCGAGCTTGTCGTGCTCCAGGCGCCGCCGGACGCGGGAGCGCCCTTCGAGGAGGCGCCCAGCGAGCCAGCGAAGTCGAGCCATCCCGATCTGAGCGGAGGCATCGTCCTCCAGCCATACTCGTTCACTATCGCGCGGCTCCCTATCGGATCCTGACATCGTCCGCCCGGGCCGCTCCTCGGGGTGGCGACGCTCCCGACTCAGGCTGTTGGGAAAGAGGATGCTGATCAGGAGTGCCGCCCCGCCCTGGTTCAGATCCGTGGCCCAGCAGACCTCGACACCGTCGGCCAAACCGAGCACGTCGCCGACAAGGGCGAGGATCTCGGCCTCGTCGTTGGCGAACTTCCGCGAGAGCAGCCTGCGCCCTTCAGCGTCGATCACCACGCAGTGGTGATGGGACTTGCCTGCGTCGATCCCGGCCCACAGCTCTGCCACGGGCACCTCCGTTCCTCTCGATGGGGCAACACGGTGCCCAGCGGACAACCTCGCCGTCATGTCCTTACACAGCGATCGGTCTCGCACTTCTCAATCTCTAATCGAAGAGGCTGGTCTGGGACTGGCTGGCAGACTGGCGTCCGGCCCTGCTTCGCGTGGCTCGGTCTCTATCTGGCCCCCTCGGGGTGCCCTTCCGCTGACTTGCCCGTGGAGCGGGGTCGGCGTCGGTCTGGCCTGTTCCGATGGCTTGATAGAAGGTCGCCCGCGTCCCGGTGCACCCGGCTCGCGTGGCTCGTTAGAGATGCGCCTCGCAACAGCTCCTCTCCAGACCGACGCCGCACGGCAGTATCCCTCGGCAAGGAAGGAGCCGCCGCGGTGACCATCGTGGCAGAGCGATACGAACATGTCATCGGCGTGGACACCCACGCCCGCACCCACACCTACGCGATACTCGACGCCGGCACGGGACGCACCGCCGACAGCGCGACATTCCCAACAAGCCCGGCCGGCCTCGGTCGGGCGGTGGCCTGGATCCAACGGCGCACCGCCGGGAACGTGCTTGTCGCAATCGAGGGCACAGGCTCCTACGGGGCCAACCTCGCCCGCACGCTGCAATCCGAAGGGATCGCCGTCTGCGACGTCCGCCCGCCCAGGCGCGCCTCCCGCGCCGGGAGAGGGAAGTCCGATGAGATCGACGCGGTCGCGGCCGCCCGAACGGCTCTGGCCTCCGAAGCGGAAGCGCTGGCTGCCCCAAGGGCAGACGGGCTCCGCTCGGCGCTGCGGGTGCTGCTCGTGGCCCGTCGGGCGATCGACGTCCGCAGGACCTCTGACCGGAACATGCTCACCGCGCTGCTGCGCAGCTTCGACCTTGGAGTCGACGCCAGGAAGCCGCTGACTGACGCGCAGGTGCGCACCGTGGCGGCCTGGCGGGCACGTCCCAGTGACGACACCGCCATGCGGACAATCCGGGAGGAGGGCCGAAGGCTCGCTGCTTCCGTCATCGACCTGACCAGCCAGATGGAGGATAACCACACGGCGCTGGGAAAGCACGTAGACGAGCTCGCGCCCGGGCTGCTCGACGTCCACGGGGTCGGGCCCGTCAGCGCAGCGATCGTCCTCACCGCGTATTCCCACAAGGGCAGGGTCCGGTCCGAGGCCGCCTTCGCGGCCCTCGCCGGTGCCGCACCGCTTCCGGCCTCCAGCGGCAACACCGTCCGCCACCGGCTCAACCGCGGCGGAGACCGCCAGCTCAACCGCGCTCTCGAGGTCATCGCACGCGTCCGCATGTCCAACCACGCCGAGACACGCGCATACGTCGAACGCCGAACCCTCGAGGGCAAGTCACGGCGAGAGATCCGCCGCTGCCTCAAGCGCTACATCGCCCGCCAGCTCTTCCGATGCCTGAACCGGATCCTGACCTGACCGACCAAACCGCGCCCGCTGGTGACCCCACCCGATTTGACCTCAAGGCATAGAAGGGTCAGCGGTCGAGCTGTCGCGGGGCACCGGGCGGCCATTCCGGCTCAGCCACACCAACGGCGAAAAACACAGAGCCATACCCGGTACCCCTGGGCGGTCAGAAGCCTACGGAACACCTCGAACCGCACCTAAAAAACCGTAAGGAATACACTGGGAATGCGGACTGGCGCCACACGCGAACGTACGCGAGGAGTCAAACCATGCACCAGACAGATGGGCCCGGGTGGCGCATCACCGTGGACACCTCTGGCCCGATGCTGCTTGCCCTCTATCTCAAGGACAATGCCGGACTGGTCGGGGCCGGGCTTCCGCCGCTCGCCCCAGCGCACCCCAAGATCAGAGAATCGGACCATCACCAGCTCACGCAGCACGTGGGCGGCCTCGGCGCCCTGCGCCGCGAGTGGGAGGTCTGGTGGTCTCGGCTCATCGAGAACCATCCCGACATGGTTCCCGAGGCGTCGCCGCCGGATTTTGAGGGGTTCAGCGAGGCCCCCGCGCTCCAGCGCTCACTTCAGGCGCATTTCGGCGCCGCGCTCACGTGGGCGCGTGAGCGGCGTGCGGACTACGAGCGGCTCGAGGCCCAGCGCGAGGCCCGCGGAGACACGCGCGTCTTCCAGGAGATCGTCGCCGAGCGTCAGCTCGAAGTAGGGCCGGCCGCGAAGGATTTCACCCTCACCATCATCGAGCTGCCGCTCGCCGAGGAGCGCGCGTGGCTCGTGAACGCGGACAAGGTCATCATGAGCCAGTCGCTCATGGACGATCCGGAGGTGCTCCGGAGCTACCTCACCCCAGTGCTGGAGATGATCATCTAGAGGCGCCGGGCGCCGAGCCTAAGGCGCCGGCGCGAGCGTGATGACGACGACGCCGGGCTGGGTCTGCGCGTCCGTCCAGCCCTTGTTGCCCTCCCGCACCCAGGCCTGACCGTCGACGTCGACGCGCGCCACGGCGAGCCCCTTCGCGTTCGCGACGGCCCACTGCGCGACCGACCACGCGAGTGCGCTGTCCGCCCGCACGGTGACGGTCTGGCCCGCGGCGACGCTCGCGGGCGTGGCGCCGTAGGACTGGGTGAGGGCGGCCCGAAACGCGATGGGGTCGCCAGCCGAGTCCGGCTTGCGCAGCGCGCAGTCGAGGGACGCGTGCGAGTTCCCCGTGAGCGCGGACGCATAGGCCCGGCCCAGGTCCTCGTGCTGCGAGTAGGCCTCGGGGTACGCGGAGCGCTGCACCTTCTGCGCGGCCTCGGTGACGGTGAGGGTCTCGTAGCCTGGGATCTTGACGAGTGCGTCGTAGAACGCGTTGGTCGCGTAGACGGGGTCCATGAGCTGATCCTCGGTGCCCCAGCCCTGCGACGGCCGCTGCTGGAAGAGGCCGCGCGAATCCGGCCCCGCGTGGTCGCCGTAGTTGATGTTGCGGAGCTTGGCCTCCTGCATCGACGTCGCGATCGCGATCGTCGCTGCGCGGGCTGGGAGGCCGCGGCGTACCGCGAGCGCCGTGATGAGCGACGCGTTCGCCGCCTGATCCGTCGCGAGGCTCTGCTTGTTCCCGTTGGCGATCGCCGTGCATCCCTCGACCACCGGCGCATCGCTCCGGTTGAGCACCGCCGAGGCGATGTACACCCCGACGCCCGCGAGCACGAGGGCCACGAGGACGGTGAGCGTGCGCCGCACGGCGCGTGCCTTGGCCATCCGGGGGCTCCTAGCTGCTCGCGCCGGGCCGGGGAGAGGACCGGCGCGGCGTCGGGGATCGTTGAGTCGGGTCCGAAGGGTCAGTTGGCGTGGAGCGCCTCGTTGAGGGACACGGTCTGGCCGTTGCGCGGGAGCGCCTCGACCTGACCGGTCGTCGAGTTGCGGCGGAAGAGGAGATTCGGCTGGCCCGAGAGTTCGGCGGCCTTGACGACTTTCTCGGCGTTCTCGCCGAACGCGTCCTTGAAACCGCTGATGCGCACGCGGGTGCCGGCCGTCACGTAGAGGCCCGCTTCGACCACGGAGTCGTCGCCGATCGAGATGCCGACGCCGGAGTTGGCGCCGAGGAGCACGCGCTCCCCGAGCGTGATGCGCTCCTTGCCGCCGCCGGAGAGCGTGCCCATGATCGAGGCCCCGCCGCCCACGTCCGAGCCGTCGCCCACCACGACGCCAGCCGAGATGCGGCCCTCGACCATCGACGTGCCGAGCGTGCCGGCGTTGTAGTTCACGAAGCCCTCGTGCATCACGGTCGTGCCCTCGGCGAGGTGCGCGCCGAGGCGCACCCGGTCGGCGTCGGCGATGCGCACGCCGGACGGGATGACGTAATCGACCATGCGGGGGAACTTGTCGACGCCGTACACGGTCACAGGCCCGCGGGGGCGCAGCCGCGCGCGCGTGGACTCGAAGCCGTCAGGGAGGCACGGGCCGAAGTTCGTCCACACGACGTTCGGGAGCTTGCCGAAGATCCCGTCGAGGTTGATCGTGTTCGGCTTCACGAGGCGGTGCGAGAGCAGGTGGAGGCGCAGGTACACATCCGCGGTGTCGGCGGGCGCCTGGTCGAGGTCGATCTGGACGAACACGACCTTGAGCTGCGTGCCGCGCTCCGCGTCGTCGCCGGCCTGGGCCGCCGCGACAAGCTCGGCCGGGGCCGCGTCCACGACGGCGTCGTCGCTCAAGTGCTCGGCCGCAGTGCCGAGCGCGGGTGCGGGGTACCAGACGTCGAGCACCGTCGCGATCCCGGCTCCGTCGGCACCGGACGCGACAGCGATCGTGGCGAGGCCGAAGCCGTGGGCAGAGCGGGGTGCGGCGGGCGATTCAGTCATGGGGCAAGTCTATCGAGCGGCCCCGCCCCGAGCCGAAACGCCGGTCACTCCCGGGACTATGCTTGCTGGGGTGACTTCCGTGACCCTCGAACTGACCCAGGACGTGGCCCTTCTCACCGCCGAGCTCCTCGATATCCCGAGCGTCTCGGGCACGGAGAACGCCATCGCGAACGCCGTCGAGTCTTCGCTCCGGGCCCTGCCGGGTCTGGCGGTCTTCCGCGACGGCGACTCCGTCGTGGCCCGCTCGGAGCTGGGCCTCGCCGAGCGCGTGATCCTCGCCGGCCACCTCGACACGGTCCCGCTGCC
>NZ_JBKZWT010000230.1:0-5826 GCF_047759905.1 Sinomonas sp. G460-2
CCGCGCTCGTGGGCCGCATGGGCCGCGCTGCCGAGTTCCTCCGCGACGCGGTCGAGGTCGGCGTCCAGCTCGGCGACGGGTTCGTGGTCGAGGGCGCCGCACGGGAGCACGAGCGCCTCTGCGCCGACGGCCGCGGTGAGGTCGAGGAGACGGTCGAGGTGTTCGGCGCGCTCTCGCCGCGCCTCGGCGTCGAGCGGAACGTTGAGGTCGCCGATGTCTCCGTTGACGGACCTGACGCGGAGTCCGCTGCTGGCCACATCCGCCGCGACTGAGGCGACGGCGGCGCGGTCCAGCGTGTAGGGGACGTGGTCGCAGACGCCCGGGAGGGCACCGAGATCGATCTCCTCGAAGCCCGCGCGGGTCATCGTCGCGAGGGCAGCGGGGAGGTCGAGGTGGCGGAAGCTGATCGAGGAGCATCCGAGCCGGGAGTGGTACATCGTCGTCGCCTTTCCGGGGAAGAGATGCACACCACAGTACGGCTGTTAATTGTTAACAGTCAACCTCGAAGGTTGACGGTTGACAGTGAGTCGTGACACGCCGCACACTGGCATATCATGTCGACTGTCGACAGAGCGGATGGCGCGGGAAGCATGCCCGCGCCGATCCTGTCGATACTGGAAGGAACAGCAATGAGCAATGAGGCTCTGGCCATGCGCGGCCCGGTCCACGGCACCAAGGACGCCAAGCGCGTCGCCATTGGCTCCTCCGTGGGCGCCGTCATCGAGACCTACGACTTCATCGGCTTCGGCACCGCGGCGGCCCTCTACTTCAACCACGCCTTCTTCCCGGGCGCCGATCCCGTGACGGGCACCCTTGCCTCGTTCGCGACGCTCGGCGTCGGGTTCGCGGCGCGCCCCCTCGGCGGCATCATCGGTGGCCATCTGGGCGACAGGCTAGGCCGCAAGCCCGTCCTCGTCACCTCACTCATCATCATGGGCCTCGCAACGTTCGCGATCGGCCTGCTGCCCACCTACGCCGCGGCGGGGCTGCTCGCCCCG
This sequence comes from Sinomonas sp. G460-2, assembly GCF_047759905.1. Classification (NCBI taxonomy): domain Bacteria; kingdom Bacillati; phylum Actinomycetota; class Actinomycetes; order Micrococcales; family Micrococcaceae; genus Sinomonas; species Sinomonas sp. G460-2. Next base: position 999 of record NZ_JBKZWT010000230.1, read on the forward strand.
GCACTGCTGGCGACCGTGCGCATCATCCAGGGCCTCGCGTTCGGGGCCGAGTGGGGCGGTGCCATCCTCATGAGCTACGAGCACGCGCCGTGGCGCCGCAAGGGCGCCGTGACCGGCATCGTCCAAGCCGGCTTCCCCGTCGGCCTCCTGTTGGCCAATCTCGTCTTCCTCTTCAGCGTCCACCTCGGCGACGAGTGGGCCTGGCGTATTCCGTTCCTCGCGAGCCTTGCGCTCGTGATCGTCGGCCTCGTGATCCGCTCGAAGGTTCCCGAGTCCCCGGTGTTCGAGGACGTCAAGGAGCGCGGCGACATCGTCAAGGCGCCCATCGTGGAGGTCATCCGCGAGGACTGGCGCAACATCCTGCGCGGGATTGGCCTGCGCATCGCCGAGACGGCGGGCTACGCCGTGTCCGTGACGTACATGATCTCGTACCTCAACTCGGCCAAGCTCGCGGACAAGAACCAGACGCTCATCGCCCTGTGCATCGCCGCCGCGATCGGCATCCTCGCCACGTGGAAGTGGGGCGCCCTGACTGACAGGGTCGGTCGCCGTCCGGTCTACGTGTGGTCCTGCGCGTTCGCCGTCGTGTTCGGCGTCCCGATGTTCCTCCTCGTCAACACGGGCCTGTTCTTCTTCATCGTGGCCACGATCGTCGTTGCGTACGCGGTGTGCCAGAACTCCCTCGCCGGTTCTCAGGGCGCGTGGTTCCCTGAGCTGTTCCAGGCCAAGACCCGCTCCTCCGGCGCGTCGCTCGCCTACCAGATCTCGGCCATGGTCTCGGGCTTCACCCCGTTCATCACCACGCTCCTGTTCGTGAGCTTCGGCTGGGTCGGCCCGGCCCTCCCGTTCAGCGTCTATGGCGCGATCGGCCTCTGGGCCGCGCTCGTGACCCGCGAAACCTGGGGCCCGAAGGAGCGCGAGGCCGCCGAGCGGATCTCGGCCGAGACCCCCGAGCCCGCGCACTCCCACTGAAGGATTCGAAGGACTCAGCGATGACAACATCGACACTCGCACCGAAGGCCGAGGCCACGCCGGCAGAGCGCCGCGTCGCTGTCGAGGCCGCGGCGTACCGGATCCGCCAGCACGCGCTCGCGATGGGGGAGGTGCAGGGTCAGGGCTACGTGGGCCAGGCCCTCGGCGCCGCGGACATCCTCGCGGCCGTCTACACCGACCAACTGACGTACCGCCCTGAGGACCCTGAGTGGGACGGCCGCGACAGGTTCCTGCTGTCGACCGGGCACTACGCGATCGGGCTCTATGCCGCGCTCGCCGAGGCCGGAATCGTCCCCGTCGAGGAGCTCGGGACGTACGGCTCGGACGATTCGCGGCTCCCGATGTCCGGCATGTCCACCTACACGCCCGGCATGGAGATCTCCGGTGGTTCCCTCGGGCACGGCCTCACGATCGCCGTCGGCCTCGCGCTGGGCCTCCGCGCCCGGGGCAACGCCGCGCGCGTCGTGAATTTCCTCTCGGACGGCGAGCTCGACGAGGGGTCGACGTGGGAGGCCGCCATGGGTGCGGCCCACCACCGCCTCGGGGGGCTCACCGCCGTCGTCGATCTCAACGCGCTCCAGGCGGATGGCCCGACCGCGGGGGTGCTGCGCACCGAGCCCGTCGCGGACAAGTGGGCCGCGTGCGGCTGGCGGGTCCAGCGGGTTGACGGGAACGACGTCGGGGCCCTCCTCGGCGCGTTCGACGCGATCGCTGCAGAGGCGGCAACGCACGACGGCGGGCATGGCGCGCCTTCCGTGATCCTGTGCGACACGAAGGTGGGCCGCGGCGTGCCCCTGCTCGAGGAGCGGGAGAAGGCGCATTTCATGCGGATCGAGGAACACGAATGGTCCATCTGCCAGGAGCAGCTCACCGCGGGCTACCGCGCGCGGCTCGACACGAACCGGAAGGTGGCCCAGTGACGACGGCGGCCGCGCCCCAGGCGACCAAGCTCAAGACGTCGGCGATGATTGCCTCCTTCGCCGATCCGGGCCAGCGGACCACCTCGGCGCCGTTCGGGCACGCGCTCGCGGAGCTCGCCGAGCGCGACGAGCGGATCGTGGGGCTCACCGCGGATCTCGGCAAGTACACGGACATGCACCTCTTCGCGGAGCGCCACCCCGAGCGATTCTTCCAGATGGGCATGGCGGAGCAGCTCCTGTTTGGCGCGGCGGCCGGCATGGCGCAGGCGGGCCTCGTGCCCTTCGCGTCGACGTACGCGGTGTTCGCGGCCCGGCGCGCGTACGACTTCATCTGCCTCGACATCGCGGAGCCCGAGCTCAACGTCAACATCGTCGGCGGGCTCCCGGGCCTGACCACCGGCTACGGCCCGAGCCATCAGGCCACCGAGGATGTCGCGATCTTCCGTGGCGTGCCGAACCTGACGATCGTCGATCCGTGCGACGCCGTCGACATCGCCCAGGCGGTCCCGCAGCTCGCGGCGTCACCGGGGCCGACGTACCTGCGGCTCTTGCGCGGGAAGGTGCCGTCCGTCCTCGACGAGTACGACTATTCGTTCGAACTCGGCAAGGCCAAGGTCCTCCGGGGCGGCCGCGACGTGGTGCTGATCTCCTCCGGGCTCATGACCATGCGCGCCCTTCAGGCAGCGGAGGCACTCGCGGCGCACCACGTGGACGTCGCGGTGGTGCACACGCCAACGCTCAAGCCGTTCGACGAGGAGACCGTGGTGAGTGAACTCGCGGGCGATCGGCTTGCCCTCACGCTCGAGAACCACACCGTTCTCGGCGGGCTCTTCGAGACCGTCGCGTCCGCCCTCGTCCGGCGGGGCGTGGCGCGCCGTGTGGTGCCCATCGGCCTCCCGGACCAGTTCCTCGACGCGGGGGCACTGCCCACGCTGCATGACCGGTACGGGCTCTCGAAGAGCCGCATCGTCGAGCGGATCCTCGCCGAGCTGGGCTGAGGTTCGGTTCGGGGAATGGCGGCGCGCCGGGTCCTGGGATGCTCCCGGACCCGGCGCGCCTATGATGACAGTTGACACACCCGTTGCCCAGGCGACGGTCGACACAAGGGGAGCGCACATGGCTGCGACCGCGGCCCTGCTGGGGCTGGAGAAGACGAGCCTGCGTGAGCAGGCCCTCGTGGCGTTGCGCCGTGCGATCACCTCGGGAGACCTCGAGCCCGGCCGCCACCTCGTGGAGACCGAGCTGTCCGAGATGCTCCAGATCAGCCGCGGGACCCTTCGCGAGGCCCTGCGCCAGCTTCAGCAGGAGGGGCTCGTCTCCGCGGGAGCGCGCGGACGCCTGAGCGTGCGGCACCTCGACGCGAAGGAGATCCGCGACATCTTCGCCGTTCGCGGGGCCCTCGAATCGCTCGCTGCGCGGACCCTCATCGAGCAGCCCCGCCGCGCGCGTTCGGTGGGCGAGCTGCGGGCGGCCATCGAGGCGATGGAGGACGCCGCGGACCGCGACTTCGCGGACCGGATCGAGGCGGATCTCGAGTTCCATCGGCTCCTCTGCCGCCTCGGCGGCAACGAGACGCTCGTGCATTCGTGGGAATCGCTTGAGGGTTCGATCCGCATGTCGATCATGTTCGCCGGGCCCGAGCGGGCCATGACGAACATGGGGATCGACCGTCACCGCGAGATCGTCAACGCCATCGAATCTGGCGACGCGGCTCTGGCCCGCCAGACCATCATCGACCACATGGACGACGCCGCCCGCACGCTCGTGGACTGACGGTCACCGCTCGAGAACGTTCTCCATGAGCTGCGCCAGGCGTTCGTGGCCCGCCGCCGTGGGGTGCTCTCCGTCGGGACCGATGAGCTCGTCCGTGTGCTCGGCGATCCAGACCTCCGTGATCGGGTCGACGAACGCCGCCCCTGAGCGGTCCGCGGCCGTGCGGAGCGCGTCCCGGATCGAGACGAGGTCGCCATCCGGCGGAATCGTGTAGGCCGGGGGCCCCACGACGATGAGCCGCGCATCGGGCGCGGCCTTGGCGCGCGCGGCCTGGAACGCGGTCGTCGCGGCATCGGTGATCTGTGCCGGGGTGCTGCCGAGGTCGTTGTCCGAGCCGAAGAAGAGCACCACCTTCGTGTCCTCGTTCACGAACTGCATGACCTCGGCGCCGAACGTGTCGCCGTCGTCGCCTGGTGTGACGTAGCCGCTGCCGTTTTCGGCGGCGTTGACCACCTCGAGCTTTTCCGGCCCAGACTCCTCGGCGCGCTCAAGCAGCACCGGCCACGAGGCGGCCGCGGATGTCCCGAGCCCGGTGCTGAGCGAGTCTCCGACCACCACGAGCCGCTCGCGGCTCGGGAGAAGCCCCGCGCTTGCGACGGACGCGAAGACGATGAGGGCGATTCCGGCGATCGTGACGACGATGGCGCGCGTCTGGCCGCGCCGCGTGGACCGGGCGTGATCGCTGCTCGCCACTGCGCCCTCCGCTGGTTTCACCCGCCCGGCGAACTTCAGCGCCGATGTCGTTTCGGGACAAGTATTCCGTACGCACGCCCGGAGCGCGAAAGTCGGGGCCTCTCGCTACGGCGCGACGTCGACGTCGTCGTCTCCGCCGAGCCCCGTGCAGTCCACTGGCTCCGCGCGGTGGGCGCGCAGATAGGGTCCGGCGCCGACGTCGCCCGCTAGGCTCGCGCGGAGCGGCCCCCAATGGTCCTTGCCCAAGAGCACGGGGTGTCCCGGCGCGCCGTCGTACACGGCGCGGCGCAGCGAGGACGGCCCGATCTCGCTGCCCGTGATCCGCGTGAAGGCCTCGGGCACGAGGTGGGGGAGGTCGACGAGGGTCACGACCGCGGCCACGGGCCCGTCGAGGCTCGCAAGAGCGTCGAGGGCCGCGCCGAGCGACGCGCCCACGCCATCCGCCCAGG
>NZ_JBKZWT010000231.1:0-5791 GCF_047759905.1 Sinomonas sp. G460-2
CGCGCCCACGAGCAGCCCGGCAATGGGCGCCCAGACCTTGGGCGCGCGGCCGCCGCCCGCCACGGGGTTGACGATCGCTGTGAACGAGCGCCGGCCGGCGGAATTCTCCGCCGGCCGCCCCACCTCTTGCATGGGTCTAGTGTGCCGTCGCGAGGAATTCCTGAATGCGGCCCACGCCCTCGGCTAGGTCGGCGTCGCCCAGGGCGTAGGAGAGCCGGACGTAGCCGCTCGGGCCGAACGCCTCGCCGGGCACGATCGCGACCTCGACCTTGTCGAGGATGAGGGCGGCGAGCTCGGCCGAGGTCGCCGGGCGGATCCCGCCGATCTCCTTGCCGAGCAGCTCGCGAACGTCCGGGTACGCGTAGAACGCGCCGTGCGGCGTGGGGCAGTTGACGCCTTCGATCGCGGACAGCCCGGCGACCATGGCCTGGCGGCGGCGGTCGAACGCGACCTTCATCTCCTCGACCGCGTCGAGCGGCCCGGACACGGCGGCGAGGGCCGCCATCTGGGAGACGTTGGCAACATTCGACGTCGCGTGCGACTGCAGGTTGGTCGCGGCCTTGATGACGTCCGCGGGGCCGATCATCCAACCCACGCGCCAGCCCGTCATCGCGTAGGTCTTCGCGACGCCGTTGAGGATCACGACCTTGTCGCCGAGGGCCGGAACGGCGGTTGCGATGGAGGTGAAAGGAACGCCGTCGTACGTGAGGTGCTCGTAGATCTCGTCGGTGACCACCCACAGGCCCTTGGCTGCGGCCCACTCGCCGATCTCCTTGACCTGCTCGGGTGAGTAGACCGCACCCGTCGGGTTCGACGGCGAGACGAACAGGAGGATCTTGGTGCGGTCCGTGAGCGCGGCGTCGAGCTGGTCCACGGTCACGAGGTAGCCCTGCTCGGGGCCCGCGAACACCTCGACCGGAACGCCGCCCGCGAGGCGGATCGCCTCGGGGTACGTGGTCCAGTACGGGGTGGGGAGCAGCACCTCGTCGCCCGGGTCGAGGAGCGTCGCGAACGTGTTGTAGACGGCCTGCTTGCCGCCGTTCGTCACGAGCACCTGGGACGCCTGAGCCTCGTAGCCCGAGTCTCGCAGCGTCTTCTCCGCGATGGCCTGCTTGAGCTCGGGAAGCCCGCCCGCGGGGGAGTAGCGGTGGAACCGCGGCTGGCGCGCCGCCTCGATGGCCGCCTCGACGATGTAGCCCGGGGTCGGGAAGTCCGGCTCCCCGGCGCCGAAGCCGATGACCGGCCGCCCCGCAGCCTTGAGCGCCTTGGCCTTCGCGTCGACGGCCAGGGTCGCGGATTCGGCGATCGATCCGATGCGCTGGGAGACACGGGCGGAGGTCATGGGCTGTCCTGACTTTCGGTCGGCGGAAGAGTGCGCGCGGGCCGGGCCCGCTCTCCCACTACTCTAGGCGTTCCGGCCCTTTCAGCCGGTTCGTTTCGGCGCGCCATGGGGCCTGTTGGTTCGACGCGCGCCGCGAATGTGCGTAGACTGGACAACCGGCATCAGAAACCGACGTGAGTCGGCCGTGCCTCCGAGCGGCCAGCTCGTTCCCGCGAAGAACGGGGCATGAACCTTGGTAAGCTAGAGACTCGGTGTTCTGACCGAAGGGTAGTGGCGCAATTGGTAGCGCAGCGGTCTCCAAAACCGCAGGTTGCAGGTTCGAGTCCTGTCTGCCCTGCGCACGGCGTGTCTCGGGTCAAACCGAGGCGTTCCAGCACGCACAGCACGGAACCGGCGGGAATGTCCTGCGGGCACACAGGATGAGCGAGGAATAGGTGACCGAAACAGCTGCGAGCAGCTCTCAGGGCCGCCCAGCCAAGCAGGCCAGGAAGCTCGGCTTGTTCGGCCGCATCGCTGTCTTCGTCCGTCAGGTCGTCGGGGAGCTCCGGAAGGTCGTCACCCCGACTCGCCAGGAACTGCTCAACATGACGTTCGTGGTGCTGGCGTTTGTGGTGGTCATGATGGTCGTCGTCTTCGTTCTCGACTTCCTTTTCGGGCTCGGTGTCGGCTGGGTCTTCGACGGGTCGTCGCAGAGCAAGTAAGGCGAGTCTCCGCAGACCGCGCTCGGACCGGGAAGTGGTCCCACAGTGCGGTGTGCGGATTCGCATTTAAGTCGCAAGAGGAGATCAGGAGACTAAGTGTCTGAGCACGAGCTCGAGAGCGAAACCGAGCGCGAGGCCCCGGCCCCCGAGGCCGCGGTCTTCAGCGACGCTGCCCCGGTGCCCGCGGCGGCGCCTTCGGCGTCCGACGCCGAGCCCGCGTTCGACGACGAGGACTCCAGCCAGGAGCAGCCTGTCTCCGACGAGGCAGAGCCCGCCGATGAGGCAGAGCCTGCCGACGAGGCAGAGCCCGCCGACGAGGGCGGGGCCACCGAGTCGGACTCGGACGAGGCGCCGGAGGACCCCGCCGAGGCAGCTGCCAAAGCCGCGGAGGAGTTCAAGTCGAAGCTCCGCCGCCAGCCGGGCGACTGGTACGTGATCCACTCCTACGCCGGCTACGAGAATCGCGTGAAGGCGAACCTCGAGACCCGTATCCAGACTCTGGACATGGAAGATTTCATCTACGAGATCCAGGTCCCGATGGAGGAAGTCGTCGAGATCAAGAACGCGCAGCGCAAGATCGTCAAGCGCGTCCGGATCCCCGGCTACGTCCTGGTCCGCATGGATCTCACGGACGCGTCGTGGGGCGCCGTCCGTCACACTCCGGGCGTGACGGGTTTCGTGGGCAACGCCCACAACCCGGTGCCGCTCCGCCTCGATGAGGTCTTCACGATGCTCGCCCCCGTGTTCGAGCAGGAGCAGCAGGCAGAGGCCAAGGCGTCCGGGAAGCCCGGCATCCGCCAGCCCGTGGCTCCCGTCAACATCGACTTCGAGGTCGGCGAGTCGGTCATCGTCAAGGAGGGCCCGTTCGAGACCCTCCCGGCGACGATCTCGGAGATCAAGCCCGAATCCCAGACTCTCGTGGTGCTCGTCTCGATCTTCGAGCGCGAGACGCCCGTCACTCTCGGATTCAACCAGGTCTCCAAGATCTGATGCACAACTGAAGATTTCGCCCCGGGACCGGCCCGCTTTGCCGGCCCCGGGGCGGCCGACTGTCTAGCCAGGGCAGTCACCACCTGGACGGCGCTCCTGCTGCCCAGGAAGCAATGGAAGAAAAGGATCCTCAATGGCTCCCAAGAAGAAGGTCACCGGCCTCATCAAGCTGCAGATCCAGGCAGGCGCCGCCAACCCGGCCCCGCCGATCGGTCCCGCGCTTGGTCAGCACGGCGTCAACATCATGGAATTCTGCAAGGCGTACAACGCCGCGACGGAATCCCAGCGTGGCAACGTCATCCCCGTGGAGATCACGGTCTACGAAGACCGCTCCTTCACGTTCATCACCAAGACCCCGCCGGCCGCCGAGCTCATCAAGAAGGCTGCGGGCGTCCAGAAGGGCTCCGCGACCCCGCACACGGTGAAGGTGGCCAAGCTCACCAACGCTCAGGTCGAGGAGATCGCGAAGACCAAGCTCGAGGACCTCAACGCGAACGACGTCGAGGCCGCGAAGAAGATCATCGCGGGCACCGCTCGCTCGATGGGTATCACCGTCGAGGGCTGAGGAACGCACGGAGGGTAAGGGCCGAAGAATGAGGCACTTGCCCGAAGTAAGTCCCGGAAGCCCGAGAAAATCGGGCACCGTCGAGGGCTGAGGCCCTCCGACTCACCTAACTAAAGAACGACGACGGCGCTTCACGCCGGCGTCAGTGGCAAGGGCCGAGCGCGGCCCACTGAGACCACAACTGCACAAGGAGATTGAGAGCAGCATGGCAAAGCGCAGCAAAGCATACGAGGCAGCAGCCGCGAAGATCGAGGACGGCAAGCTCTACGCCCCGGCCGACGGCATCGCCCTCGCCAAGGAGATCAACCCGTCGAAGGCGGACGCCACCGTCGAGGTCGCCTTCCGTCTCGGCGTCGACCCGCGCAAGGCGGACCAGATGGTCCGCGGCACGGTCAACCTCCCGCACGGCACCGGCAAGACCGCCCGCGTCGTCGTCTTCGCGACGGGCGACAAGGCCGCGGCCGCCGAGGCCGCCGGTGCCGACGTCGTCGGTTCGGACGACCTGATCGAGCGCATCCAGGGCGGGTGGACGGACTTCGACGCCGCCGTCGCGACCCCGGAGCTCATGGGCAAGGTCGGCCGCCTCGGTAAGATCCTCGGCCCCCGCAACCTCATGCCGAACCCCAAGACCGGCACGGTGACCCCCGACGTGGCGAAGGCCGTGACGGAGATCAAGGGCGGCAAGATCGACTTCCGCGTCGACAAGCACTCGAACCTGCACTTCATCATCGGCCGCACCTCGTTCGAGGCCCGCCAGCTGGCCGAGAACTACGCGGCCGCGCTTGACGAGGTGCTCCGCCTCAAGCCGGCCGCCTCGAAGGGCCGCTACATCCAGAAGGCGACCGTCACCACGACGTTCGGCCCGGGCGTTCCCATGGACCCGAACGTCACGCGCGTGCTCCTCGAGGGCTGAGCAGTCGGCTGACGCCCGGGCGGGCTAACCCGGCCGCTGGCTGGCTAGCACACCCACTGGCTGGATAACCCGCCCTTAACGACGCCCCCTCCCGTTCGCGGGAGGGGGCGTTGCTCTTTGCATTGCACTTTGTCCGCGCCGTCCGTGAGACTGGGCGCATGAGCGCCCAGTACCGAGTCCAGCGGCTTCGCCTGCCTGACTCGCTGCACGGGACCGACGCCACCGAATTCCTCGAATTCTCAGAGCTCACCGACGCGGTCGAGCGGCAGATTTGGGGTCACGAGGACCGCTGCTCGCCGCCCGAGTTCAGGCTCGGCGTGTGGCGCGACACGCGCTATGAGCTCACGTCCCTGTTCTTCGTGCGCGATGGCGAGCGCATGGTCGGCAGGGGCTGGTGCCAGCTCGCGCTCCTGGAGGACCGCGACCGCGCGAGCGTGCGGGCCGAGGTCCTTGACGAGTACGCCGGGCGGGGGATCGGGCGCCTCCTGTTGGCCGCGGCGACCGAGGAGGCCGCGCGCCACGGCCGCACGCTGCTCAACACGTTCACCGAGCATCCGGTGGGTTTCGACGCCAAGGCCCCGGACGCCGTCGTCCCTTCGACGGGGTCTGGTGCCCTCCCGGCGGCCGCACGCTCGGTGCGGTTCGCGCGCGCGGCGGGGTTCGAGCTGAGCCAGGTCGAGCGCTTCAGCGAGCTCGTGCTTGCCGAGTACGACGGCGGGTGGCCGGCCCTCGAGGCGGCCGCGGCGACCGCGTCGGGCGACTATGACGTGCTCGTGTGGGAGGGCGTCCCCGCTGAGCACCGGGCCGAGATGGCGGCCCTCCTAGGGCGGATGTCGACCGACATCCCGTACGGCGTGGATCGCTACGAGGCCGCGGCGTGGGACTCCGAGCGCGTCGCCGCGCTGGAGGAGCAGCTCGCCGAGGCGGGCACGCTCCCGCTGTACGCGGTGGCCCGGCACCGCGCGAGCGGTCGGCTCGTCGCATACACCGCGCTGTGGGTCCGCGCGAACAAGCCGGACGTCGCAGACCAGGACGACACCCTCGTGGTCGCCGAGCACCGCGGCCACTCGCTTGGCCTGCGCATCAAGCTGGCCAACCTCGCCGCGTACAGGCAGCGCTTCCCGGGCGCCCGCAAGGTCGTGACGTTCAACGCGGAGGAGAATCGCCACATGCTCGCCATCAACGAAGCCCTCGGCTTCCGGCCGGCGGGGTACGACGGCGAGTGGTTCCGGAGGCTCGCATGAGCGTTGAGTCGCGGCGCACCAAGGCCGCCGGTCGGG
>NZ_JBKZWT010000232.1:0-5780 GCF_047759905.1 Sinomonas sp. G460-2
CCGGTTCCGACTGATCCCGCGGACTGCGGGCCGCCTGACCGGGCCGGCACGGGCGTCGGGCGTTCCTCCAAGCAAGCCTCCTGAACGGTCTAAGAATTCATTCAGTCTATGCCTGTACGAACATGCCGCAGAATCCCGCCCATTCCCCCGCACAGCAAGCGTTCGCGGAGAGCGTCGTCGACCCGCCCCGCGAACGCCCCGGCTGCTGCGTCAGGCGGTCGGGTCGGCGGGCTGCAACTCGCGCCGGGCCTCGACCTTCTCGGCCTGCTTGACGAGGTCCGGCTCGCGCTCGCGCAGCCACGCGTACATCGGGGCCGCGATGAAGAGCGTCGCCGCGGTGCCGACGAGGATGCCGACGAAGAGGGCCAGGGACAGGTCGCGGAGCGTGCCAGCGCCGAGGAGCCCAGCACCGATGAACAGGATCGCGGCGACCGGGAGGACGGCGACCATCATCGTGTTGATCGATCGGACGAGCGTCTGGTTCACCGCGAGGTTGACCTCCTCAGCAAACGTCCGGCGCGAGGACGCCTTGACGTCCGCCGTGTTCTCGCGGATCTTGTCGAAGACCACGACCGTGTCGTACAGCGAGTAGCTCAGGATCGTGAGGAAGCCGATGATCGCCGACGGCGAGACCTCGAAATCACTGATCGCGTACACGCCCTCCGTCACGAAGATGGTCACGATCATGCCCGTGAGAGCCGAGAGCGACATCTTCCACGTGCGGAAGTACAGGGCCATGAGCACGGCGGCGAGCCCCACGAAGACCACGAAGCCCAGGAGCGCCTGATTCGTGACGTCAGCGCCCCACGTCGGGCCGATGAACGTCGAGGTCACCTTGTCCTGGGACACCCCATACGCCGAGGCGAGCTTGTCCTTGACCTGGAGAGTCTCGGTGTCGGAGAGCTGATCCGTCTGGACCTGGATCGTGCCGCCCGCGACGTTCGTCACGCGGGGGGCAGCCCCGGCGACCACCGAGTGGACCGCGTTCTGACCGGGCACGGTGTCCGAGGTCTTGGTCTGCGAGACCGTGAACTGCGAACCGCCGCGGAAGTCGATGCTGAGATTGAACCCGCCCCTCAGGATCGGCACGACGATCGCGACGATGATCGCGGCCGCGGCGATGAGGAACCAGATCCTCTTCTTGGCGACGAAGTCGTACGAACGCTTCCCGGAGTAGAGCTCGTTGCCGAAGCGGGCGAGGGCTGTCGTCGACATCAGTTCTCCTCCTGGGAGCGCTCGGTGCGCTGGCCGGACTTGCCGGCGGCCGCGAGATCAGACTTCCCGCCGTTCTCGGCGGCCGCGGCGCGACGCTCGGCGATGGTCATGCGGCGGCCAGCCTCTGCCGCGGCCGCGGCGTTCTTCGGCTTGAGCGTTGACCGCGCGGCCTCGGACGCCTCGCGGAGTCGGCCCGCTCCCCGGTAGAGCGGAACGGCACCGAGCTGTACGGGGTCGAGGCCCGAGAACCGGTGGCCCTCGCCGAAGAACTTCGTCCGGGCGAGAAGCTGCAGCGTCGGGTGCGTGAACATGAACACGACGATGAGGTCCGCAATGGCCGTGAGGCCGAGCGTGAACGCGAAGCCGCGCACGTTGCCCACCGCGACGAAGTACAGCACCACCGAGGCGAGGAGGTTGACGGCCTTCGAGGCGAGAACCGTGCGCTTGGCCCGCCTCCAGCCGTTCTCGACGGCGGAGACGAGTCCCCGCCCCTCGCGGAGCTCGTCGCGGATGCGTTCGAAGTACACGATGAACGAGTCCGCGGTCTGACCGATCGCGACGATGAGGCCCGCGACGCCGGCGAGCGAGAGCCGGTAGTTCTGGGTCCACCCCAGGATCGAGATCGCGAGGTACGTCAGAAGGCCGGCGACGACGAGCGAGAAGATCGTCACGAAGCCGAGCGCCCGGTACTGGAAGAGCGAGTACACGACGACGAGCAGGAGGCCGATCGCGCCCGCGAGGAGGCCCATCTGGAGCTGCTCGGTGCCGAGCGTCGCGGAGATCTGCTCCTCGCTCTGGATGTCGAAGCTGATCGGGAGGGCGCCGAAGCGCAGCTGGTCGGAGAGCGTCTGCGCGCTCGACTGCGTGAAGCTGCCCGTGATCTGCGGGTGGCCGTCGGTGATGACCGCGAGGGCCTGCGGAGCCGAGAGCACCTTGTCGTCGAGCACGATCGCGAACTGCGCGCGCGGGTCGGCCCCGCTCGTGCTGCCAGCCGCGACGTAGAAGCCGTTGAGCCGCTGGGTGACGTCCTTGAACTTCTTCGTGCCGTCGGCATTGAACTGGATGTTGACGGCCCACTGGTTCGTGACCGAGCCCTGCTGGCCCTGCACGAGCCCGTACGTCGAGCCCGAGATGTCCGCACCGGGGATCTCGACCGGGCCGAGGATGTACTTCACGGCCTGGCCCCCGGACGCCGCGGGCTGGCACGTCACGAGCGGCTTCGCCGGATCGGAGCGCTGCGTCGTCTCGGCCTGCGGCTGCGTGCAGTCGAGCGCCTCGTACTGCTTGTAGAGATCGGCGGTGATCCAGTTCGTGTCGCTCGCGTTGGCTGGCGCCGCGGTCGGGTTCGGGAGCTGCGCGTCGGGCAGGAGCTTGTCCTTCGCGACGGCCGCCGGATCGCCCGCGGTCAGGACCGGACGGAAGTTCATGTCCGCCGAGGCCTGGATGAGCTGCCGCGTCTGGGCGGACGGGGTCCCCGGAAGGCTGACCACGACGTTGCGGCTCGACTGGGTGCTGATCTCGGCCTCGGACACGCCCGAACCGTCAACGCGCTGGCGGATGATCTCGACGGCCTGATTGAGCTGGTCCTGGGTCACGGCTCCACCGCCGGTGACCTTCGGGGCCAGGATCATCTGCGTGCCACCCTCGAGGTCAAGCGCGAGCTTCGGCGCCCACGAAGCTTGACTGGCCAAGACACCCCCGCCGAGAACGGAGACGAGGGCAACAAAGAGGACAACGAGCCAGATGACGGTCCTGAGTCCCGGCCGCTTCGTGCGGGATCGAGCCATGGGTTGCTAACTCCTGATGTGGACGACGTCCGCGGCCGGACGGACCGGACGCGGACGAGGATGGTGAGACTCTACTTGCCTTCGCCTTCGAGGCGCTTGAGGGTCTGCTCGGGCGTCTCGTGGAGCTGCAACTCGGGGCTCGCGGCGGCAGCACCGTGGGAGCTCTCCGGACCGTGGGCCGTCTCTGCCTCGGTCGGATCGGCAGCGGTCTCGGCGTCGCCCTCGACCACCGGCTCGGTCGGCTCCACGATCTTCGAGACGGCCTGGCGGTGAACCGTCGCGGTCGTGCCGGGCGAAAGCTCGAGCACCACCTTGTTCTCGGCCTCGTCCACCTCGAGGATGCGGCCGTACAGCCCGAAGCTGGTCATGACCTCAACCCCCGGGACGAACTTCGACCGCATCTCCGTCTGCTGTGCCTGCTGCTTCCTGTTGCGCCGGAACATCGTGAAGATGAAGAAGGCGAAGATGACGAGCAGGAGGATAGTCATCAAGTCCATGGCTGAGTCCAATCTCTTTCGGAGGGACGCGTCGTCTGGAAGACGCGCGTCAGTCCCGGGGCAAGCCCGGGCACGGCATCACGGCCCGTTGTGAACGGGATGTCTTCTCTCAGTCTACGGGCAAGCCGTACGAAGAGTTCCCGGCGGCCTGACTCCCGGCAGCCGCTCACCGCCAGTCGGCCAGGACGTCCTCCTCATCCCCCGCGTCCTCGCCACCCGGCGACGATGTATCGAAGAGCGTTGCGCTATAGGCGAACGGCGCATCCGGTGGGACGGGCAGCCCGAGGTGCCCATAGGCGGCCGGTGTCGCGATGCGCCCGCGCGGCGTGCGGCCCATGAGCCCCTCGCGGACCAGATACGGCTCGGCAACCGTCTCCACCGTCTCGGGCTCCTCCCCTACCGCGATGGCGAGTGTCGAGAGCCCCACGGGACCACCGCCGAACTTGGTGGCAAGCGCAGTCAGGACGGCGCGGTCGAGCCGGTCGAGGCCCCGCGCGTCGACCTCGTACATGTCGAGCGCAGCGGCGGCCGAGCGCGCGTCGATGCTCTCGATCCGATGCACGAGCGCCCAGTCCCGCACGCGCCGCAGGAGGCGGTTGGCGATGCGCGGCGTGCCGCGCGAGCGGCCCGCGACCTCTGTGAACGCCGCCGAGGTGACCCGGAGGTCAAGCAGCCCCGCCGAGCGCCGGAGCACGAGCTCGAGTTCCTCGACGGAATAGAACTCGAGGTGGCCTGTGAAGCCGAAGCGGTCGCGCAGCGGGCCTGGCAGGAGGCCGGCCCTCGTGGTCGCGCCCACGAGCGTGAACGGTGGGAGATCGAGCGGGATCGCCGTGGCGCCCGCGCCTTTGCCGACCACGATGTCGACGCGGAAATCCTCCATGGCCATGTACAGCATCTCCTCGGCAGGCCGGGACATGCGGTGGATCTCATCGAGGAACAGGACCTCGCCCTCGGAGAGCGAGGAGAGGATGGCCGCGAGGTCTCCCGCGTGCTGGATCGCGGGACCCGAGGAGATGCGCAGCGGCGCGTTCATCTCCGCCGCGATGATCATGGCGAGCGTCGTCTTGCCGAGGCCCGGAGGACCCGAGAGCAGCACGTGGTCCGCGCTGCGTCCCCTCAGCCGGGACGCCTCAAGCACGAGCGAGAGCTGGCGGCGCACGCGCTGCTGGCCCA
Source organism: Sinomonas sp. G460-2 (assembly GCF_047759905.1). Classification (NCBI taxonomy): domain Bacteria; kingdom Bacillati; phylum Actinomycetota; class Actinomycetes; order Micrococcales; family Micrococcaceae; genus Sinomonas; species Sinomonas sp. G460-2. The sequence continues at coordinate 4,673 of NZ_JBKZWT010000232.1, forward strand.
CGAAGTCGTCGAGGTGCTTCGGCCGGAGCGCCGCCTCGATGACGCGCTCCTCCGGCTCCTCGCCGCTCGAGACGAGCGAGGGCTCAGCCACGGGCACCTGCCTTGGCGGGGGTCCGCGGGCCCTGCCCGAGCCAACGGAGCGTGGCACGGAGGATCTCCGGCACGCTTCCGCCCTCGGCGAGTTCGGGGCGGTCCTCAAGCGCGCGGTCGATGCTCGCCGACGCGTCCTTCTCCGACCATCCGAGCGACGTCAGCGCTTCAACCACCTGCGGCTTCCAGGCCGCCTCCGCGCCCTGGGCGGACGACGGCGCGGGCTCGCCCGGGCTGCCTAGCGGAACGAGCTTGCCCTTGAGTTCGAGGACGAGGCGTGCGCCGACCTTGGGCCCGATCCCGGGCACCTTCGTGAACGCCTTCGCGTCCTCCGAGTGGGCCGCGACACGGACCGCCTCCGGGCTGTGCACCGCGAGCACCGCGAGGGCGAGTCGCGGTCCGACCCCTGCGACGCCCAAAAGCACCTCGAACACCTCGCGTTCATCAGGCGAGGCAAATCCGTAGAGCGTGAGGGACTCCTCGCGTACCACGAGGAGCGTCTGCACCGTGCCCTCCTCGCCGGCCCGGAGTCCCGCGAGGGTCCGAGGCGTCGCGGCGAAGGACATGCCCACTCCCCCGACGTCGATCACCGCCGCCGAGAGGCCCACGTGAGCCACCGTGCCGCGCAAGAAGCTGATCACCGCTCAACGACCCTTCTGCCGTCCGAACACATCTACGAATAATCTAGCGTCGGAGTCCGACAGAACACGTCAGGAGCCGCGGCGCGCCTCAGGTTCTCCGGCGCGCCTTGGACTCCGCTTCTGGCCCGACCGCCCGATACTCCGCACGCCTCAGGTTCTCCGGCGCGCCTTGGACTCCGCTTCTGGCCCGACCGCCCGATACTCCGCACGCCTCAGGTTCTCCGGCGCGCCTTGGACTCCGCCGCTGGCCCTTTCCCCGACACTTAGGCGACCTTAGGTCCTTCGGCGCGCCTTGGACTCCGCTTCTACCCACGCCCGCTGTGCCGGCGTCATCGCGGTGGCCGTTATCGCCGTCGTCCGTCCGACGGCGGAAGGCG
>NZ_JBKZWT010000233.1:0-5775 GCF_047759905.1 Sinomonas sp. G460-2
GCATCTGCCGCACCGGCCCCACCACACGCCCCGGCGTCACACCAACACCGTGAAACTGCTGCATGTTCGACCTCGAACTTTCTCCGCTAGGCGGCTACAGGCTGGGCTTCCACGGCCGCGGGGGCCTTCCGCCCAACGTAGCGCTTGAGGCCGATGGTGGCCAGAGCCGTCACCACGACTCCCACCGCGATCGAGACGACCCACAGGACGAAGTTGTCGATCGCGAAGAAGACGAAGATGCCTCCGTGCGGGGCCTTGGATCCGGCGCCGAAGCCCATGCTCAGGGCGCCCGTCACGGCGCCGCCGATCATCGAGGCCGGGATGACGCGGAACGGATCCGCGGCGGCGAACGGGATCGCGCCCTCAGAGATGAACGAGGCGCCGAGGAGCCACGCGGCCTTGCCGTTCTCGTGCTCCGCCGCGTTGAACCGCTTGTGGTCGAGCACAGTGGCGAGCGCCATCGCGAGCGGCGGGACCATGCCCGCAGCCATGACGGCGGCCATGACGTGGTACGGCGCGGCGTTGGTCGCCGAGGCGGAACCGAGGCCGGCCACGGCGAACGAGTACGCGACCTTGTTGACCGGTCCGCCGAGGTCGAAGCACATCATGAGGCCGAGGACGATTCCCAGGACGACCGCCGCAGCGCCGGACATGCCCGAGAGCCCGTCGTTGAGCGCCTTAGTAACGAACGCGATCGGACCGCCGAGCACGAGGAACATGAGGCCAGAAGCCACGATCGACGCGAGGAGCGGGATGATCGCGACCGGCATGAGGCCACGGAGCCAGCGCGGAGCCGCGAGGGTTCCGAGCCAGTGCGCCACGTAACCAGCCAGAAGGCCGCCTACGATACCGCCGAGGAAGCCAGCGCCCATGAACCCGGCGACGGCGCCCGCCGTGAAGCCGGGGGCGATGCCAGGTCGGTCGGCAATCGCGTAGCCGATGTAGCCCGCGAGGGCAGGGACGAGGAAACCGATCGAGAGCGCACCGATCTTGAACAGCACCGCGCCGAGGTAGGCCCCTAGGGGGCCCCACGCCTGCGGACCAAACTCGGTGGGCAGGTTGAGCAGGTTGTTCTTGACGGCGATCGTGTCGGCGTACTTCGTGATGTCATAGCCGCCGAGCAGGAAGCCGAGAGCGATGAGGAGACCGCCCGCGGCGACGAACGGGATCATGTAGCTGACACCGGTCAGGAGGGCCCGCTTGAGCTTGCCACCCACTGACTCTCGGCCCTCGGGTGCCTGCGACGAGCGGGCGCCGCCCGTCGCGACGAGCCGGCGCCCGTTCGGGTCGGCCGCGATCGCGAGCGCCTCGTTGATCATCACGATGGGCTCGTCGATGGCGCGCTTCACCGGCGACTGCACATAGCCCTTGCCGGCGAAGCGGTCCTTGTCGCGGACGTCGACGTCAACGGCAAACACGACGGCATCCGCGCTGTCGATGACGGTTTGCGGTAGCGGCGTCGAGCCAGCGGAGCCCTGCGTCTCGACGAGGACGTCGATGCCGTGCTCCTTGCCGGCTGCCACGAGGGAGTCGGCGGCCATGTAGGTGTGTGCGATGCCGGTCGGGCACGCGGTGACAGCGACGACGAGCTTGTGATGCGGACGTGCGGGCGCTGCCGCTGGCGCCGGGGCAGCTGCGGCTGCCGGTGCAGCCGCTGCGCCGAGGCCGAGTGCCTCGTTCACGAGTGCCACAATGTCGTCGCGGGTCGCGGCGGCGCGGAGGGCCGCCGTGAAGTCCTTCTTGATGAGGCTGCGCGCGAGCTTCGCGAGGAGCTTGAGGTGCTCCTGGTCGGCGCCGGCGGGGGCCGCGATGAAGAAGACGATGTCCGCGGGGCCGTCCTTGGCCCCGAAGTCCACGGGCCGGGAGAGCCGCGCCATCGCGAGGGACGGCACCGTGACCGCCTCGGAGCGGCAGTGGGGAATGGCGATGCCGCCGGGGACGCCGGTCGCAGTCTTCTGCTCCCGGGCGTAGGCGTCCGCGAAGAGTCCTTCGGCTGCCGTCGCGCGGCCAGCGTCGGCCACGGTCTGGGCAAGCGTCCGGATCACGTCGGCCGAAGCGTCGCCGAGGGCGACGTCCAGCAGGACAAGCTCCGGGCTGATGAGTTCGGTCATGGTCAGTCCTTCGTGAGAGCCGTGACGGTCACGGCGGAGGGATCGGTCTGGTTGACTGCCGGGACGGTTGATCCGGGCAGGGAAGCGGCTGCCGCGCCGTGCGCGACCGCCTGGCGGAGGCGGCCTTCGGCGTCCGCTCCGATGGTGTCGGCCAGAAGATATCCGGCCAGGGACGAGTCGCCGGCACCTACGGTGCTGACGGCCCGGATGGGGGCATGCGTGGCGAACCACGCGCCGTCGGCCGTTACGAGAACGGCACCTTTCGCGCCGAGCGTCGCGAGCACCGCGCCCACTCCCGCGTCGACGAGGGAGCGTGCGGCGGTGGCCGCCCGCTCTGGCGAGGCCTCCAACTCGGCCGGGGTGCCGGCGTCGGGGAGGCCCACGAGCGCGGCGAGCTCGGAGAGCTCGTCCGCGTTGGGCTTGAGGAGGTCGGGGCGCCCGCCGAGCGAGGCCGCGAGCGGCGCGCCGGAGGAGTCGACCGCGATCTTGGGCGCCTCGCCCCCGAACTCGGTGCGCAGGCGCTCCGCCGCCGCCGAGTAGAACGTCTCGGGGACGCCCGGCGGGAGGGACCCCGCGAGCACCACCCACGACGCCCCGCTCGACTGCTTGACGAGCAGCGTGAGGAGCTCCTCCTGCTGCCCGTTGGTCAGCTCGGGACCGGGCTCGTTGACCTTCGTGGTCACGCCGTCCGGCTCCGTGAGCGTCACGTTGGAGCGCAGCGACTGCCCGATCGGCAGCGCCGCGAACGGGACGGCCCGGGACTCGAGACCCGCGAGCACGGGGTCGCCGGGGTCGCCCGGGAGGACGGCGAGCGTCGCGAGACCCGAGGCCACGAGCGCCCGGGACACGTTGACTCCCTTGCCGCCGGATTCCTGCCGGACGGCGACGGCGCGCTGGACCTCGCCGCGCTGCAGGGGGCCGCTGAGCTCGACCGTCCGGTCGAGGCTCGGGTTGGCCGTGAGCGTCACGATCATGCGTTGCCTGCCTTCACTACTTCGACTCCTGCGGACTCGAGCGCCGCGGCGAGGTCGCCCTCGGGGTCGGCGTCCGTGACGAGCGCGTCGACCTGGTCGAGCCGCGCGAACTGGACGAGGGTCTCGACGCCGAGCTTGCTCGCATCGGCGAGGACGACGACGCGTCGCGCCGCCCGCACGAACGCCGCCTTGACCGCGGCCTCCTCGGTGTCCGGGGTGCTGAGCCCGAAGGCCGCGTGCACTCCGTTCGTCCCGATGACGGCGAGGTCCGGGCGAAGGCGCTCGACGGCGTCGACCGTCTCCACGCCGACCGCGGCCCGCGTGAGCCCGCGGATCCGCCCGCCCAGGAGGTGGACGGCGTGGGCGTGGCTCGCGGAGAGCTTGTCCGCGATGGGGAGAGCGTTCGTGATGACGAGCTGCTCGGGGCGGCTGTTCTGCCGGGCGTCGTTGCGGCGGTGCGACGCGCGCTGGAGCATGACGTCGACGAGCGCCTCGGTGGTGCTGCCCGCGTCCAGGAGGATGCTGCCGGGCCGGCTCGCCTCGAGAAGCCCAGCTGCGGCCTCCGCGATGAGCAGCTTCTGGGGAAGATGCTGGACGAGGCGCTCGGAGAGCGTGGTCTCCGTGGTCGAGACGCTGTCCGTGGGGACGGCGCCGCCGTGGACGCGGCGCAGGACGCCGGACTGCTCGAGTGCCGCAAGGTCTCGGCGCACGGTTTCCGTGGTGATGGCGAAACGCTCTGCGAGCTCCGTGACGCTGACCCTGCCGGCATCGGCGACCCGCGCGGCGATGAGCCGCTGGCGCTCCTCGGCGAACATCTGCATCGAATGTCCTTGTCCTCGTGCTCCCCACCCTTCGGGGTGTGGCGTCCATCACAACAACTTTGGTTTGATTGACTCTAGCTGCGTTCATGTGGCTTTGTCAACGGATTCCAACATAAACACAGATTGACTGTGGTGGACACACGTAGAGCCCGGCACTCGGCCGGGCTCTACGTTCCATGACAGGGGCGATCCTGTGCTCACACAGTCAGGCTCACAACTCCTCGACCTCTCCATCCCGATGCCGCACCACCGTTGTCCTCCGCGCCGTCGACGCCATGATGATCGACACGATGAGGCCGATGCCACCAACGACCATGAGGATGTAGCCGATGATCGTCTGGTTGACATACGGAATGAGGCCGGGGGCAATGGCGAACGCGAGGATGGCACCTAGCGCGATAAGAACGATCGATGAACCAATTCGCATGATCCACTCCTGACTGGTTGGCTGGGTGCGGGGCCGCACCCGGTCGACGCACAGCTACTACCCGGTTCTCAGGACGCCAAACAGTGATTCGCTGGGCCTCGCGTTAGGCTCGGCTCATGCCAGCGCGTGAGCTCGACGTCGTGTGGTCTCGCCCCGCCGCCGAGCGTGTGGGCACGCCACTCCTCGTGCTGCTCCACGGCTACGGGAGCAGCCCCGAGAACATCCTCGCCGCGACGCACGGCCTTCCGCCCGAATTCACCCTTGCGGCGCCGCGCGGCCCGCTCGACGTAGGTGGGGACCGCGGCTGGTTCCTCCTCGACTACTTCCTTGCGAACGACTTCGCCGAGGTCATGGCGACGACGACGGCGGTGCAGGCCTGGGTGAACACCGTCCGCGGATCGCATGCGAGCGTTTCGCTCGTGGGCTTCTCGCAGGGCATGGCCCTCGCGAGCACGCTCCTGCGGCTCAAGCCCGAGGCCTACGCGGCGACCGTGGGCCTCTCCGGATTCGTGCTCGAGAGCGAGATCCTGTCTCTCACCGAGAGCCTCCCGGAACGCCCGGCGTTCTTCTGGGGGCGCGACGCCGAGGACCCCGTGATCAATCCCGACGCCGTCGCGTACTCGGCCGAATGGCTCGACGAGCATGTGCAGCTCACCGCGCGGACCTATCCGGGAATGGGGCACCGGATCGGGCGGCCCGAGCTCGCCGATGTGGAGGTGTTCCTGCGCCATTACGTGCTGAACGCCCGGCACTCCGAAGGGGACCACCGCTAGGCTGGAAAGCATGGCGAGGAAGAACTCAGCCCTCCGGATCGCCCACGGGACCGCGCACGGCGCGATGTTCGAACGTGACGGCACGGTCCGGCCGGGCCTCCAACGAGCCCTCCTGCGTGCCGTCGACGTCCAGCGCCCCTTGGTCATGGCCAACCTCCGGCGCATGCGGAAGCAGCACCCGGACTTCACGGTGGATCAGCTGAGCCGTCGGCTCGAGCGCGACTATCTCGCCGCCGTCGCGGGGGCGGGTGCGGCCGTCGGCGGGACGGCCGCGGTCCCGGGAGTCGGGACCGTCACGTCGCTGGGGCTCTCCGCCGTCGCGACCGTCGGGTTCCTCGAGGCCACGGCCGTCTTCGCGGCGTCGATCGCCGAACTGCACGGGGTCCACCTCGAGGACCCCGAGCGCGCCCGGACCACGGTCATGGCGATCATGCTCGACGAGGAGGGCGCCGCGCTCCTGAGCGCGTTCACGGGCCAGGCCTTCGGGCATGGCGCCGCGCCGCAGCGCGCCTGGGGCGCGGCGATCAACCGCTCCATGCCGTGGCCCACCGCGAGGCTCGTGCAACGCCAGGTCCAGGATCGTTTCCTCAGGTGGCTCCTGCGCAAGCAGACCGGCGCGTTCCTCGGCCGCGCCCTCCCGTTCGGCGTGGGGGCCGTGGTCGGTGGGGC
>NZ_JBKZWT010000234.1:0-5765 GCF_047759905.1 Sinomonas sp. G460-2
GTCGCCGCGAGATCCGCCCTCAGGCCGCGCATGCTCGCGCGCAGCTCGTCGCGGAGCGAGTCCGCGAGCCGCCGCACGGACGCTGAGATGTCCTGTTCGACATCGGCGAGCTCGTCGCGCCGTGCGTCGAGCTCGCGCAGGCCGGCCTCCGTGATGCGGTAGATGCTGCGCCGCCCGGCAGACTCCACCTCGACGAGTCCCTCCTCCTGGAGCTTCGCGAGGCGCGGGTAGACCGTGCCAGGGCTCGGGGAGTACGTCCCGCCGAACCGGTCGCTCAGCGCCTTGATGAGCTCGTAGCCGTGGCGGGGCCCGTCCTCGAGGAGCGCGAGGAGGTACAGGCGCAGCGCACCGTGGGCGAAGACCGGGGGCGTCACTCTGCCGCCCGCTCTCCGCCGCCGGCTGTGGGATCGTCGGCCGAATCGCCGGCCGAGTAGCCGGACTCGGCCGAGCTCGCGGCCTGGCCCGCGTGGACCACCGAGACGTTGCCCGAGACGGTGTTCGAGCGCAGGACCATGAGCTTGAGGTCCGGGCCGAGGATCGTCTCGAGGCGGCCCTTGAACGAGGAGAAGCGTGAATCATCGATCACGACACGGCCGGATACGGTCGTCGCCGTGAGGTCGACGCCGATGTCGCGGGGGAGCCGAATCGTGATGTCTCCGCTCACGGTGCTCGCGCCGAGGGACTCGCAGTAGCCCTCCGTGTCGAACACGAGGTCCCCCGAGACCGACTTGGCCCGGATGTCCTTGAGCAGGCCGGACGCGGTGATCTCGCCCGAGACGGTCTTTGCCGTCAGGATGCCTTCGTGGCTCCGCGCGATGAGGTCGCCGCTCACCGTGTTGAGGTGGAGCTCGCCGCGGGTCCCGTCGCCCAGGACCGAGCCCGAGACGGTATTGAGCCGCGTCACGGGGCCCGTGCCGGAGACGAGGCCGTCCCCGCTCACCGTCCCGATCTCCACGGTCACGCCGGCGGGGACGGCGATCGAGACGACCGTGTGGTTCTCGCTCGATCCCGACACGGTGCCCATGAGGTTCTTGAACCAGCCTTCGAGCCCCTGGAGCTGGTGGCGGACCTCGAGGCGCCCGTTGTCGAGGCTCACGGCCACGGGGTCGCCTCGCACCTCGCTGACCTCGATGACGGCGTCCGGGCGGTCGTGGACGATCACGTCGAGACGGCCGCCGACGATTCCGGCGCGCAGCGACGTGACGCCGTCGACCGTGATGGTCTGCGGCTCGGTGATGTTCCAATTCTCCGTGGACATGGCCCCTCCTGGCGGAATCCCCCTCCCGCGGCCTCGTGGCCGCGGGCTCGCGATATAACGCGATCTGACAAACACGATATATCGCGTTCTAAGATGGCGCAAGACCCCGGAGACGTTCGAGGGTCAGCCCCGGTGGGTGGTGCCCCGGGAGCTGACCCTCCCCACCGGCTCCCAACCTTCACAGGCTCAGGTCGGGTCCCTCGCTGGCGTGGGCCCTAAAGCGTCGCGCTGCAGCTACGACTGCGGAAGCCGCAGCCACGGGAACCAGCCCCGGTGCAGCACGAGCCACGCGATGAGCCCATACCCGGCCTGGCCGGGGACGCCCGCGTTGGCGGCCAGGTCTCCGCGCCACTGCTCATGGTTGAGCAGCGGGGAGAACGTGTCGACGTAGTAGTGCTTGCGCCGCGTCGTGACGTCCGCGAATGCCGTGTTGAGCTCGCCGAGGCGGCGGTTCTGCGTGGGGTCGAGCGTGGGCGGCGGCCCGACGACAAACACTTCGGCGCTGTTCTGCGCGGCGCTGTCGAGGATGTTGGCCACGTTGAGCCGGCTCCGGGCAGGGGTCAGGCCGAACTCGATGTCCCGGCCCGAGAGGCCGATGACGAGGCGGTTCTCGTAGCCCTCGCCGAAGCGGCGCTGGGCCTCCTCGAGCCAGCGGGTCGAGAGCGTCTCGGTGCCCTCCTGCGGCGCCGCGAGCACGTAGCTCTCGAGGGTCAGCTCTTCCCGCGGGGTCCGGGCCAGGACCCGTCCGAGCCAGCCGAGCGCGCGGGGATCCCCGTTCCCAGCCAGCAGCTCGTCGCCGATCGCCGCGAGGCGAACCTTCCTCTCGTGCGCCATGCGCTCCTCCAACCAGCTGGCCGCCTCCGCCGTGCGTGCACGGCGCTTTGGCTCCCGAGTCTAGCGAATGAGCGGGCCCGAGCCCGGGAGGGCGGGCCCCGCGGCACAAGTGGCGGTGTGGGCCTCCCAACCCGGGTGCCCACGACGAACGACGGCGGCCCGCACCTTCCGCGGGGAAGGTGCGGGCCGCCGTCGACCGTATGAACCGGCTCAGCGCCTTGGAGGCTAGAGCTGGAAGCACTCCGCGAGGAGCGTCGACTCCTCGGCCGAGTGGCGCTTCATCGACCCGGCCGACGTCGCGGCCGACGCCGGGCGGGACACGATGCCCAGCGGGCGGTCGAGCTCAGGGGCGAGGTTGAGCGCCATGAAGGGCCACGCGCCCTGGTTGGCGGGCTCGTCCTGCGCCCACACGACCTCGGCGTTCGGGTACTTTGCGAGCTCGGCGGCGATCTCCGCCGTCGGGAGCGGGTAGAGCTGCTCGACGCGGACGAGGGCCGTCGCGGCGTCCTTGGCCTTCGTGCGCTGTGCGAGCAGGTCGTAGTACAGGCGGCCCGAGACGAGCAGCACGCGCTGGACGCCCTGCGGGTCGAGGTTCTCCTGCTCGGGGATGACCGGACGGAACGCGCCGTTCGTGAACTCCTCGACCGGCGACGCGGCGGCCTTGAGGCGCAAGAGCTGCTTCGGCGTGAAGACGATGAGCGGCTTCCGCGGCCGGCTGTAGGCCTGGCGGCGCAGGAGGTGGAAGTGCGAGGCGGGCGTGCTCGGGTGCGCGACCACCATGTTGTCCTCGGCGCACAGCTGGAGGAAGCGCTCGATGCGCGCGGACGAGTGGTCCGGGCCCTGGCCTTCGTAGCCGTGGGGGAGGAGCATGACGACCGAGGACCGCTGGCCCCACTTCTGCTCAGCGGAGGAGATGAACTCGTCGATGATCGTCTGGGCACCGTTGACGAAGTCGCCGAACTGGGCCTCCCACAGGACGAGCGTGTCGGGGCGCTCGACCGAGTAGCCGTACTCGAAGCCGAGGGCGGCGTATTCGGAGAGCGACGAGTCATAGATCGCGAGCTTCGCCTGGTCCGGCGCAATGTTCGCGAGCGGGGTCCACTCGGCACCCGTGGTCCGGTCGTGGAAGACCGCGTGGCGCTGCACAAACGTGCCACGCCGCGAATCCTGGCCTGCGAGACGGACGGGAACGCCCTCGCTGACGAGCGAGCCGAACGCGGCGAGCTCGCCGAAGCCCCAGTCGATGCCACCCTCGCGGGCCATCTGCTCGCGGCGCTCGAGGAGCTGCTTGAGCTTCGGGTGCACCGTGAAGCCGTCGGGGATCTCGAGGTGCACCTGACCCATGCGGGCGAAGGCCTCGGGGGTCACCGCCGTGGACTCGGGGTGCTGCTCGCCCGAGGAGTCCTCCTGCTGCTGCGAGATGGGACGCTCGAGGTCGGACACGGCCTTGAGATCGCTCGTGACGATCGGGATCGGCGAGGTCTGCGCGGCGTGAGTCTCAGCGAAAACGCGCTCGAGGCGCTCTTGGTAGTCGCGGAGGAGCTGCTCGGCCTCGTCCTGGGTGATGTCGCCACGTCCGATGAGGCTCTCGGTGTAGAGCTTGCGGACGGAGCGCTTCGCCTCGATGAGGTTGTACATGAGCGGCTGCGTCATCGACGGGTCATCGCCCTCGTTGTGGCCACGGCGGCGGTAGCACACAAGGTCGATCACGACGTCCTTGTGGAACCGCTGCCGGAAGCGGTACGCGAGCTGCGCGACGCGGACGACGGCCTCGGGGTCGTCGCCGTTGACGTGGAAGATCGGGGCCTGGACCATCTTCGCGACGTCGGTCGAGTAGACCGAGGAGCGCGACGCGGACGGCGAGGTGGTGAAGCCGACCTGGTTGTTCACGATGATGTGGATCGTGCCGCCCGTGCGGTAGCCGCGCAGCTGCGAGAGGTTGAGCGTCTCGGCGACGACGCCCTGGCCCGCGAACGCCGCGTCGCCGTGGACGAGGATCGGGAGCACGGGGAACGCCTCGCCCGAGTCGAGCCGGTCCTGCTTCGCGCGCACGATGCCCTCGAGGACCGGGTCGACGGCCTCGAGGTGGGACGGGTTCGCGGCGAGGTAGACCTTGGTCTGCTTGCCGTTCTCCGCCGTGAACGTGCCCTCGGTGCCGAGGTGATACTTGACGTCGCCGGAGCCCTGGACGCTGCGCGGGTCTTGGGTGCCCTCGAACTCGCGGAACACCTGGGCGTAGGTCTTGCCCGCGATGTTGGTGAGCACGTTGAGGCGACCGCGGTGGGCCATGCCGATGCCGACCTCGTCGAGGCCGTCCTCGGCCGCGCCGGAGAGGACCGCGTCGAGCATCGGGATGAGCGATTCGCCGCCCTCGAGCGAGAAGCGCTTCTGGCCCACGAACTTGGTCTGGAGGAACGTCTCGAACGCCTCGGCGGCGTTGAGGCGGGAGATGATGCGGAGCTGCTCCTCGCGGCTCGGCTTCTTGTACGGGTGCTCCATCTCGTCCTGGAACCACTTGCGCTCGGCTGGCTCCTGGAGGTGCATGTACTCCGTGCCGGTAGTGCGGCAGTAAGCGTCGCGGAGCACGCCGAGGATGTCGCGGAACTTGGCCTTGGGCCGGCCGCCGAAGCCGCCCGTGGGCCACTCGCGGTCGAGGTCCCAGAGCGTGAGGCCGTACGTGAGGACGTCGAGGTCGGGGTGGCGGCGCTGGACGTACTCGAGCGGGTTCGTGTCCGCCATGAGGTGGCCGCGCACGCGGTACGCGTGGATGAGCTGCTGGATCCGGGCCACCTTGTTGATGGTGTCCTCGGGGTTGACCTGCAGGTCCGGACTCCACCGAACGGGCTCGTAAGGGATGCGCAGGGACTCGAAGATCTCGTCGTAGAAGCCCTGCTCGCCGAGGAGGAGCTGGTGGACGATCCGGAGGAACTCGCCCGAACCGGCGCCCTGGATGACGCGGTGATCGTAGGTCGAGGTCAGCGTGATGATCTTGCCGACGGCCTGGAGCGCGAGGATCTTCTCCGACGAGCCCTGGAATTCGGCCGGGTACTCGAGCGCGCCGACGCCGATGATCGCGGCCTGGCCCTTCGAGAGGCGCGGAACCGAGTGGACCGTGCCGATGCCGCCGGGGTTCGTGAGCGAGACCGTCGTGCCGGCGTAGTCGTCCGCCGTGAGCTTGCCCGCACGCGCGCGCTTGATGAGGTCCTCGTACGTGTGCCAGAACTCCGAGAAGTTCATGGTCTCGGCCTTCTTGACGTTCGGGACGACGAGGAGGCGCGTGCCGTCCTTCCCCGGAAGGTCGATGGCGATGCCGAAGTTGACGTGCGAGTGCTGGACGGCGACGGGCTTGCCGTCGATGTCGTCGTAGCTGACGTTCATGGACGGCATGAGCTTGAGTGCGCGGATCACGGCGAAGCCGATGAGGTGCGTGAACGAGACCTTGCCGCCGCGGACGCGGGTGAGGTGGTTGTTGATGACGATCCGGTTGTCCATGAGGAGCTTCGCGGGCACCGCGCGCACCGTTGTCGCGGTCGGAACCTCGAGGCTCGAGATCATGTTGGACGCGATCGCCTTCGCGGGGCCGCGGAGGGTCGTGACGACGTCGTCCTCGACGGTCTCGTCCTTGGCCTTCTTGGGCAGCTGGGCGGGGATCGGGCCGGTGGCGGAGGGCTTG
>NZ_JBKZWT010000235.1:0-5747 GCF_047759905.1 Sinomonas sp. G460-2
GCCGGCCTCCGCGTGGTCGATCCGACCCTTGCGGCGGAGTCCCTCACGGCGGGGGAGAGCCCGCTCACCGATCGCGAGACCGAGGTGCTTCGGGCCGCCGCCGGCGGCGGGACCATCGCGAACATTGCCCGCGAGCTGTTCCTCTCGGAGGGGACGGTCCGGAACTATCTTTCGAGCTCGATCGGCAAAACCGGCGCGAGCACGCGGGCGGAGGCGGCTCGCATCGCGGAGGAGAACGGCTGGCTCATCTGACCACGAGCGTCCGACCGGTGTTCATCTGACAGATGTCATGCCGGAGTCATGACAGGCGCATGGGGGCCGCAGGCGGCCTCGGCGGAACGATGGATTCAGGCCGCCAGAGAGGCGGCGCCCCACTGAACCAGGAGCTCCGATTCCGATGACCGGCCTCACCCTCAGCTTCGCGAACATCGTCCTCGCCGTCGCGGTCCTCGCGTGGGCCATCTTCCGCCAGTTTCAGACCCGCCCTGTGGGCGCCCTCCGCGCCCGCACGTTCGTGATCCTCGGCGCCATTGGTGTGTGGCAGCTGGCCCAGATCGCCGACTCGCACGGTTTCACGCCTGTCGAGGCCGTGACCCTCGCCCTGTCAATCGGTCTCGCGGCTGGCTTCGGCTGGTTGCGTGGCCGCACGGCGGCCGTCTGGATCCAGGACGGCGTCGCGTACCGTCGCGGCGGTTGGGCCGCGGTCGGTCTGTGGATTGCGGGGCTTGGGGTGCACATCGGGGTTGAGTTCTTTGGCTCGACGCTTGAGGGGCTACGCGGGCCGAGCCCCGTCGCGAACGCCTCGATCATGCTGTACATCGCGGTGACCCTCGGCATCCAAGCCCTCGTGGTGTCCCGTCGCGCGGCGGCCATCGCGTGGGCGGCGGAGCCCCTGCGGCAGCCCGTCGCCTAGCGAGTTATCCACATACGACGGCGGCGCCCTCCCGCGCGTGCCATGGCCCCGCTAGCGTCGGGGCCATCGCACGTTTAAGGGGGACACATGGGCAAGGCAGCGCGGGTCAGGAAGGCACGCTCGGAGGTTCGAGAAGGAACGGCGGCGCTGGACTCGCCGGATCGCTATATCGAAGGATTCACCATCGGGCAGGCCGATGCCCTGCGCGGGCATTGCGCGGAGGCGGTCCGCTCGCTCGGGTATCGCGCGTGGGATCGGGGCAGCCACATCGTCGTGACGGGCGGGCCGTTCAGGGCGCCGGGGGCGACCCTCGGCTTCACCACGATCGCGCGGGAGGCGGCCCGCATCCCGGAGACGGGCTGGGGAGGGCTCGCGAGGGACATCGTGGGCCACCTCATCTCGACGGCGCTCGCCGCGCCGCCCCACGTCTCGCGCGACGATCTCCGCGAACAGCTCTTCCCGCGGTTCTCAGCACCGGGGAGGATTCCCGCGGCGCAGCTCGCGGAGGACTACTCGTATGCGCGGAGCGTGGCCGGCCTGCCGCTCCTTCTGGCCGTGCGGCACAGTCAGGCCTCGGCCTTCCTCGCGGACGTCCACCTCTCCAAGGTCGGGGGAGCCGAGCAGGCGTGGGAGATGGCCGAGGCGAATCTCTTCGAGGCCGAGCTTGGGGAGCCCACGGCGTATCAATCGGACACCGGTTCGGCGGTCATCCTGCTCGAGTCCGAGCATCCGCGGCAAGCTGCGTGGCTCGCCCATCCCGAGCGCCTCGTGGAGAGGTTGGGCCTTGAGGTAGGCGCCTCCGGGTTGCTGTTCTGCGTTCCGGCCCACCGCATGCTCGGCTTCCAAGACGTGGATGGCCTGGCCTCGGTTGAGGACGTCCACCGGATGCGTGACCTCGTCGCGATCTTGGCTGAGGGCGAGGTAGCGCCGCTGAGCAGCGAATTGTTCTGGTGGCGGCCGGGCCAGCCGATCGTCGCCGCGACCGCCCCTCTGGGCCGGACCACTGTCGTGCTCGACGATTCGCTCGCCGCCCTCCTCTCCGGGGCCGAGGTCCCGTCCCCGGGCCGGGACTTTGACACAATGGACGGGTGACTGCTGTGCCCATCGCCCTCTCGGAAGCCCCCGCGCCCGCCCGGCTCGAACTCCCGCCGCTCAAGCTCGGGAACCTGACCGTCGAGACTCCGGTGGTGCTGGCACCCATGGCCGGCATCACGAACAAGGCTTTCCGCCGTCTCTGCCGTGAGTTTGGGGGAGGCCTCTACGTCGCGGAAATGGTGACGTCCCGTGCTCTCGTTGAACGGCACCCCGAGTCGCTGCGCATCATCTCGCACGACGACGACGAGAAGGTCCGCTCGGTCCAGCTGTACGGTGTTGACCCCGTGACGGTCGGCCGGGCCGTGAGGATGCTCGTCGAGGAGGGCCGCGCCGATCACATCGATCTCAATTTCGGCTGCCCCGTCCCCAAGGTGACGAAGCGAGGCGGAGGTTCCGCCCTCCCGTGGAAGACGGACCTCTTCAGATCGATCGTGACGACTGCCGTGCGCGAGGCGCAGCGCGGCGACATTCCGCTGACCATCAAGATGCGCAAGGGCATCGACGATGACCATCTGACGTATCTCGAGGCCGGCCGGATCGCGCGCGACGCGGGGGTGGCCGCCGTCGCCCTCCACGGCCGCACGTGCGCGCAGTTCTATTCGGGCACGGCCGACTGGGACGCGATCGCGCGTCTCCGCGAAGCGCTCCCCGACGTCCCGGTCCTCGGCAACGGGGACATCTGGAGTGCCGAGGACGCGATGCGGATGGTGCGGCACACGGGCGTGGACGGCGTCGTGGTGGGCCGCGGATGCCAGGGCCGGCCGTGGCTCTTCGGCGACCTCCAGGCCGCGTTCGAGGGGCGCGCCGAGCGCAACCGCCCCGGCTTGGCCGCCGTCGCGGAGGCGTTCTACCGCCACGCCGAGCTCCTCGTGGACTACTTTGAGGACGAGGACAAGGCCTTGCGCGACATTCGCAAGCACGTTGCGTGGTACTTCAAGGGCTATACCGTGGGCGGCGAGCTCAGGGCCAAGCTCGCCCAGGTGCCCACGCTCGCGGTGCTTCGCGAGCTGCTCGGCGAGCTCGACCCCGAGGCCTCGTACCCCGGTGCCGACGCCGAGGGTCCGCGTGGGCGCGCGGGCTCCCCGAAGCGCCCGGCGCTCCCGGACAAATGGCTCGAGAGCCGGTCGATGGACGCGGGCCAGACGCGTGACATCGCGGCGGCCGAGTTGGATGTCTCCGGTGGTTGAGCCGTCGAAGAACGGCCACTACACGGCCGACGACAGCCGTCGCTGGGTCGCGGAGCCGATCAAGAAGAGTTACCGCAGCGACTTCGAGCGCGATCGCGCTCGCGTCCTGCACTCGTCCGCCCTCCGTCGCCTCGGTGCGAAGACGCAGGTCGTCGCACCCGACACGGACGACTTCGTGCGGACGCGCCTCACGCACTCGCTCGAGGTGGCCCAGGTGGGCCGGGAGCTCGGCCGGGTCCTCGGATGCGATCCCGACGTCGTCGACGCCGCGTGCCTGAGCCACGATCTGGGCCACCCTCCGTTCGGGCACAACGGCGAGAGCGCGCTCAACGACATCGCCCACCGGATCGGTGGCTTCGAGGGCAACGCGCAGACGCTCCGCCTCCTGACGCGGCTCGAGCCGAAGGTGCTCGACGGCCAGGGCCGCCCGGCGGGGCTCAACCTCACGAGGGCGAGCCTCGACGCCGCCTGCAAGTATCCGTGGACGGCGCGGGACGCCCCGCTCGTGCACGGCCAGCGCACCAGCAAGTTCGGAGCGTACGAGGACGATCTTGAGATCTTCGAATGGGTCCGCGAGGGGGCGCCAGCGGGCCGGAGCTGCCTTGAGGCCCAGATCATGGACCTCTCTGACGACATCGCATACTCCGTGCACGACGTCGAAGACGCGATCGTCGCCGGCAAGTTCCAGCTCCGCTGGATGGCGAACCCGGACCACCGGGCCCGCGTGGTCGGCTACACCCAGCAGTGGTATCTCCCGCACAGCGATCCCGCGGAGATCGACGCGGCTCTCGCGCGCCTCGAGTCCACCCCCGTGTGGGTGCTCGAGGCCGACGGCTCGCGCAGGGCTATGGCGGCCCTCAAGAACATGACGAGTCAGCTCATCGGCCGCTTCTGCGACAGCGCGCTGGGCCTCACCCGTGCCGCGTTCGGTGAGGCGCCGCTCACGCGCTACGCGGGCGAGGTTGTGGTCCCGCAGGAGACGGTCATGGAGATCGCCGTCATGAAGGGCCTCGCTACGACGTTCGTCATGACCACGGATCACCGCCAGCCGATCTACGAGCGGCAGCGCGAGGTGCTCCACGCGCTCGTTACCGCGCTGAGCGCCTCCGGGGACAGACACCTCGAACCGATGTTCGCCGCGGACTGGCGCGCCGCGGGCGACGATGCTGCGCGGCTGCGGGTCGTCATCGACCAGGTCGCGTCGCTCACAGACGCGTCGGCGCTGTCCTGGTACGAGCGTCTCGTCGGGAGCCTGCCCAGTCTCTGGTGACGGTGGGGAAGACTAAGGTGGTGACGTGGCAGGGCTGATCAAACCGGAGGACATCGCTGAGGTGCGCGCGCGCACCGACATCAGGGAGGTCGTCGAGGGGTACGTCACGCTCAAGAGCGCGGGCATCGGCTCGTACAAGGGTCTATGCCCGTTCCACGACGAGCGTTCGCCGTCGTTCCACGTTCGCCCTCAGGTCGGCACGTACCACTGCTTCGGCTGCGGCGAGAGCGGGGACGTGATCAGCTTCGTCATGAAGCTCGACCACACGGGTTTTGCCGAGACGGTCGAGAAGCTCGCGGCTCGCATCGGCTACGAGCTCCACTACGAGGAAGGCGCGGGGCCGCGCCGCGAAGAGGTCGGGCGGCGGCAGAGGCTCCTCGACGCGCACAAGATCGCCGCAGAATTCTTCCGCGACCAGCTCCTCACGCCGGGGGCCGCGGCCGGCCGCCAGTTCCTGTTCGAGCGTGGCTTCGACCGCGGCGTCGCCGAGCAGTTCGGCGTCGGCTTCGCGCCGCAGGGGTGGGACGGCCTCCTGAAGCAACTCCGCGGCCGCGGCTTCCGGGACGAAGAGCTCAAGCTCACCGGCATGTTCTCCGAGGGCAATCGAGGCCTCTACGACCGCTTCCGCGGGCGGCTCGTGTGGCCCATCAAGGACATCGCAGGGGACGTGATCGGCTTCGGTGCCCGCCGGCTCTTCGACGACGATCAGGGGCCCAAGTACCTCAACACGCCGGAGACCGCGCTCTACAAGAAGTCGCAGGTCCTCTACGGGATCGACCTCGCGAAGCGGAACATCGCGAAGAAGCGCCAGCTCGTGGTCGTCGAGGGCTACACCGACGTCATGGCGTGCCACCTCGCAGGGATTGATACCGCGGTCGCGAGCTGCGGCACGGCGTTCGGCAGCGAGCACATCAAGATCGCCCGGCGCCTCCTCTCCGACGACGGCACCGGGGGAGAGGTCGTCTTCACGTTCGACGGCGACGCCGCGGGTCAGAAGGCGGCCCTGAAGGCCTTCGAGGAGGATCAGCGCTTCGTCGCCCAGACCTACGTCGCGGTCGAGCCGAACGGCATGGACCCGTGCGAGCTCCGCCAGCACCGCGGCGACGCCGCTGTTCAGGGCCTCATCGACAGCCGTCGACCGCTCTTCGAGTTCGCGATCCAAGCGGCGCTGCGCAAGCACAACCTCAACACGGTGGAGGGGCGCGTCTCGGCCCTTCGCGAGGCCGCACCCGTCGTCGCCCAGATCCGGGACCACGCCATCCGGCCTGCGTACACGCGCGAG
>NZ_JBKZWT010000236.1:0-5711 GCF_047759905.1 Sinomonas sp. G460-2
GCTGCGGCCCACGCCGTCGGCTGGCCCGTTGCGGAGGGGGGAAGCCAGGCGGTCGCCGACGCCCTCGCCGCGAGGCTGCGTGAGCTCGGCGGCGTGATCGAGACCGGGGTGCGCGTCCGCAGCCTCGACGATGCGGGGCGGTGCGACGTCCTGCTGCTCTGCACGGCCCCCGGAGCGGCGGCGAGCATCCTCGCCGGGAGGCTCCCGGCCGCCGTCGCCCGTTCCTACGGGCGGTACCGGCACGGGCCGGCGGCGTTCAAGGTCGACTACGCAATCGAGGGCGACGTGCCCTGGGCCGCCCCGGATGTTGCGCGGGCCGGGACCGTGCACCTCGGCGGGACGATCGAGGAGATCGCGAGGGCCGAGGAGCAGACGCTCCGCGGCCGGATGCCCGCGCGGCCGTTCGTGCTCGTGGGGCAGCAGTACGTCGCGGATCCGACGCGGTCTGCGGACGGGCTCAACCCGTTGTGGGCGTATGCGCACGTGCCAAACGGTTACCCCGGCGACGCGACCGAGGCGATTACTGCCCAGATCGAGCGCTTCGCGCCTGGCTTCCGGGGGCGGATCCGGGCCGTCGCGTCGCGGAGCGTCGCCGCGTCCGAGGCCCACAACGCCAACTACGTTGGGGGCGACATCAGCGCGGGCGCCAACTTCGGGACCCAGCTCGTGTTCCGCCCGCGCGTCGCGCTCGACCCGTACTCGACCGGCGTGCCCGGCGTGTACCTGTGCTCGGCGGCCACGCCGCCGGGCGGGGGAACGCACGGGATGGCGGGTTTCCACGCCGCCGAACACGCGATCGCCCACCTGCGGCGGTGATCTTCAGGGAGCCGTTCGGCGCCGCAGAGTCGCGCCGAGATGACCTCCCTGCCCGACCTCGTAGGCCTCTCGGACCCATTCGGCGAATTCGCCGTTGAGCTGATCGAGGGCGGATACGCGGAACTGGTGGACGAACAGGCGCTTCGTGTAAGGCGACGCTCTCCGAATGCGAGGATCGTTCACCTGCCGCTGCAGATCCAAATATCCGTCGAGCCACAGCATCTTTGGCTTCGCTCCGGCAAAGCCTCGACGTGCTCCCTTGAAACTGATCGCCGTCTTCGAAACAGACAGCTCAAACGGACCGCACGCCGTCACCAGCTCAACGAAGCGCTCGTAAAGCTCAACGACTCCCTGATCGCAGCCTCGCAGGTGGTCGTCCACGGTCCACGCCGTCTGGTCCATCTATCTCACGGTAGTCCACACGGAGCCGATCATTAGGGCACAAAACCCCTGATCCACTGACCTCGGCCGGACGTACGATTCGGAGAAAATAGGTCGAGGGGGTTGGATCATGGCCATATGGCGCTTTGTGGGCAAAGGCCTTGGCCTCAGCCGCGTACTCATTCCGATCTGCTGTCTCGCTTTGGCGGGCTGCAACGGGGACCACTCGTCGGCATCGCCGAGCAGCGCGGCATCATCGGGGACAGCCGGCGGGACCTCAACCACCTCGGCCCCGACACCTTCGGGGACACCAGCGAGCATCACCACTGCGGGATACAAGTACCAGGCTGCCCTGGAGCGACCGGGAATTACGACGAAGACAACCTTCACCACGAATGACGGATCTGGCGGTGGTGGCACTGCGGTGGACGCTCCCCCGGGGAAGGAAATCCTTGTTGCCACCCTCAGGTTCACCAATAGCACGGGGGGTCCGGAACCGTTCAAACTGGAGCCATTTGTGGGAGGCGACGTTGGCCTTTTGCCGCTGCAGCCAGGTGCTGGCCTTGAGGACATCATGTTGGCCGTACCCCAAGCGCAGGCCGCCGCTTTCGGAGTCAAGGGCGATCCCAGCAGCGTTTGCGTCACCAACAGCATCGCGCCGAGCGGATACTGTGATCTACACGCGTCGGTAGGCGCCTACAGCCCTGCGCCCACCGGAACCGGGCAGTTCCCAGAGCTGGCTCCCGGATCGAGCGCCACCGTCACCCTGCTTGTGGAGGGCGGCGAATTGCAAGGTCAATGGGTGCCCCAGAACGCCCCGATCCAAAACGTCAAGATATATGTATCAACGGACTGCGGGAACCCGGCGGGATGCTGGATTGAAATCAAATAACGCAAGTGGCCATAGGGATCCGTATCGGTCCTGCGTCAGGTGAGGTGGCGTAGGTAGCGATCTGGGCTGTCGAGGAACTGCTTCCAGTTGCGGACAAGGTCGAGATCCTCCCAGTTCGATTCGCGGAAGCCCCACTCGCCACCCGACGGGGCCATCAGCGGCTCGTTCAAGCAACAGATACTGCCGCAGCTCTGACTCTGAGCGCCGAGTGTGGTGGACCGCACCGGTTCGAGCCTCCGGTACGGCGAGACGACGCATCAATCGGGCTACAGCTGAGGGCAGGGCGGCCTAGCCCTGGCGTACGAGCTTGTAGTGAAGACGGACAGCGACGGCCGAATGGAACCGGCATCTCCGACAACCGATTCGCGGTGCATCGGCGCGTCGAGCCATGCCTGTTTCCCTGCCACATCGACCCGACGACCGGTGATGCGCCAGAATGCGCGCGTCATCCGGTCCACGCGCCCCATTCCCTCGGACGTGGCCGAAGTCTTTCACGAGGCCCGCCACGCGCGTCCGAGTGCCACGAGCCGCTCGACAGTCCGCTTGTTCCGCGTGGTTGTCACGGCGCCGTCCGTGAGCCGACTGATCTCGGCGTTCGGGCTGCCGGGGCTCGAGGCAAGCCGGCGGATGACGCTGAGGGCGATCCCGTGGGTGACTTCGAAGATGTCGACATCGCCGCGCTCATTCGTCCACGGCAGATCGAGCTGCAGCGGCGCGCCGCCGTCGAAGAAGGTGAACGTCTCCCCGTAGGTTCGCTCGTCACCGCGCCCTTCAAAGGGGTCTCGGTCGATGATCGAGGCCAGGACCTCGAAGGGCCTGATCAGGCCGGCGTCGCGATACCCGCACTCCCGCTCGAGGGTGCTTGCGGCCTTTGCGACAACACGGTTGGGGTCGGGCGTCTCGAGCAGGACCGTCCCGTTCGTCTGGACCGAGGCGACCCGGACCGCTCCGGCGTCCATCAGTGCGGCCTCGAGGACCGCGCGCGTTGGCGAGCCGCGGTGCCCAAGGTTGAGGTTCCGGTAGAACACCGCACAGAGAACTGCCATGCGCGACCTCTTCTCGCCCTGCCGGAGTCAGTCGATGCCGGTGGCGCGTAGACCGGCCAGGAGCAGCATCACGATGCGCTCCGCGCGTCGCCATTCCTCCGCTCCGATCGGGCCGCCCGCGTGGCAGAGGTTGGCGACCGCGCGCAGAAAGTCCGATGCGTCGACCGCCACGACGATGTCCCCCGATTGCGTTGCCGCCGCGAGGAGCCTGTCGAGAGTCGGCGCGAGGTGGGTCGAAAAGTAGTCGGCGAGCGGCTCGTACGCGGGGTCTCCCGAGTGCAGCGCACTGGCAAGACCGCGCTTCGTGGCGACGAACTGGGTGTAACGCATGATCCATCGATCCAGCGCCTCGCCGGGAGGGTATTCGGCCTCGATCGCTTCCGCAGCCTGGACGCAGGCGTCCATCTCGTTTCGGAACACCGCGGAGATGAGGTCGGACCGGAGCGGAAAGTGCCGGTACAGCGTGCCGACGCCGACGCCGGCCCGTTCGGCGATCGATCGCACGGGCGCGTCGACGCCGGACTCGGCGAATACCGCCTTCGCGGCCTCCAGAAGCGCGTCGACGTTCTGGCGCGCGTCGGCGCGCATCCGTCGGGTGCCTGCGCTTGCCAGGCCGGTACCGGTGCTCCTCGGGGAGGTCATAGTGAAAAACTTCCTCTAGCAAACGGAACGTCGTTCCGGTAGGGTGGTTGCGTAATCGGAATACTGTTCCGATTAGTAGATGATATGACGCCGCCGCCAGCGGCGCCACGGTCACGACGTAGAGGAGCGGACAGCATGCAGTACCGGACACTCGGCCGCACCGGCATCAAGGTGACCCCCTACGCGCTCGGCGCGATGATGCTCGGATCGCTCGGCAACCCTGACCGGCAAGAGGGCATCCGAATCATTCATCGGGCGCTCGACGCCGGCATCAATTTCGTGGACACCGCCGACCGTTACGGGGACTCCGAGGAGGTCGTCGGCGAGGCGCTCAAGGGGCGCCGCGACGACGTCGTCCTGGCGACAAAGTTCTGGGGACCTGTCGACGACGATGTGAACCACCGCGGCGCGTCGCGCCGCTGGATCATGCAGGCGGTCGAGCGTTCGCTTCGCCGTCTGCAGACCGACTACATCGACCTCTACCAATTGCATCGGCCCGACCCGGACACCGACATCGACGAGACTCTCTCCGCACTCACAGATCTGGTGCGCCAAGGGAAGGTCCGAGCGATCGGTACCTCGTCAATGCGGGGATCGGAGATCGTCGAAGCGCAGTGGATGTCCGAGCGCCGCGGATACGAGCGGTTCCGCACAGAGCAGCCGAACTACTCGATCCTCGACGGCGAGATCGAGCGCGAGATCCTCCCCGTCGCCGAAAGGTATGGCATGGGCACTCTGGTCTACAGCCCTCTCGCCGGCGGGACGCTGACGGGCCGCTACAGGCCTGGGCAGGAGAACGACAACTTCCGTTCGACGAAGACGGGCATGCGGCACTTCCGAGATGAGCGCCGACTCGCTGCAGTCGAGGAGCTCATAGCGCTCGCTGATGAGGTCGGCGTGAAGCTGACCCACCTGGCAATGGCCTTCGTTGTCTCGCACCCTGGGGTGACCTCGGCGATTGCGGGACCGCGGACGATGGACCAGCTCGAAGACACCCTTGCTGGGGTCGGCGTTGCGCTCTCGGACGACGTGCTAGACCGCATCGACAAGATCGTCCCTCCAGGCGAGAGCATCGGAGCGATGGACATGGTCTACCGAGGTCCACAGGTGGGCGACCCAACCCTACGTCGACGCCCGGCAACAGAGCGGTCCGTGTCATGAGCGCTTCCCTGCTGGACTGAGGGCCTGCAGGCCGGCGCGAGTCCGCCCGAGCGAGCCCACCCGAATAGAGTGGTCCGGTGCAAGCCGACCCCAATGGGCCCTTCCCGTACGAACTCCTGCGGCGCTTTCCCGACGTCGAGGCACCGAACCTCTACGCGTGGGATGCGACTGACCGCCTGCTCGGCGAACGCGGGATCGCGGAGGCCGCGGCGCGAGGCCTGAGCGGCGCCCACATCGCAGTGATCGGCGACGCCTATGGCGCGATCGCGCTCCGGCTTGCGGCGGCCGGGCTGACCGAGGTCCGAGTGCACGAGGACCTTGCGACGGGACGCGCGGCCTTCGCCCGCAACGCCGAGGAGCTCGGGCTCGTGGGTCTGCAGCGCCAGAGCGAGCTCGACGCCGAACTGCTTCGCGGCGCGCGGCTCGTTCTGCTCCAGCTCCCGCGGGGCCTGGCCGAGCTCGAGGAGATCGCGGACGCCGTGGCGCGGTGGGCCGCGCCGGACGTGGTGCTCGTGGCCGGGGGCCGCGTCAAACACATGACGCTCGCGATGAATGGAGTCCTCGGCGGCCGCTTCCGCGACGTCCGCGCCGAGCTGGCCGTGCAGAAGTCGCGCCTCCTCATCGCGGAGGGGCCGCTTCCGGTTCCCGAGCGCTCGCCGTTCCCGGTCTGTGCGACGCACGACGACGTAGGCCTCACCTTGTGCGCGCACGGGGCCGCGTTCGCGGGCGAGAAGCTCGACGTCGGCACGCGCTTCCTGCTCGGGTTCGTCGAG
>NZ_JBKZWT010000237.1:0-5681 GCF_047759905.1 Sinomonas sp. G460-2
AGATTCCATACGCCCAGCCTCACCCGGTCAAGCCGTGAATAGGCAGCCCCGAGCCTCCATGTGGACAGGATGCGCGGTGGAGCTTCTGGGGAGGGCCTTACGGTCCTCGGAACAATGCCAACCCTGAAGAACCGGCCCTCCTGTCACCCCGCGAACGCGAGCTGCATGGCCCCCTTGCCCTGCTCGGCCCACGACGTCCTCACGAGGAGGAAGATGCCATCCTTGGTCATCGCGTAGATGGACTGCTCCCCATTGCCCGCCGAGAGGGCTTGGATGCCGGCGAGCGGCGAGATCTGGCGAGGGTCGCCGCCCTGGAGGCTCACGAGTTCGGGCGCCACGGGGTCTCCGGACGAGGTGCCCGAGACGACGATCGTCGATTCGTCGACCCATAGCGCGATGTCGGGGTTCTTCGATGTGATGGGAAGCGTGACCGGATCCGTGAGCGACTTCGGGTTGCCGTCAGGGCCGCGCACGATGCCCGCGACCTGCAGGGTCGACTGGCCGTCGGCCTCGGACAGGACGAGGACGCGTACGCCGTCGCGCGCGACGCGCAGAGCCTTGACGGTCCGGCCCGCGAGCCAGGACGCCCCGACGGTGATCCGCGGAATGTCCGTCCCGGCAGGGGTGCCCACTGGCCGGTACGTCACGACCTCGGTCGCGCCGGTAGCGCCTGGCCCGGCCGACCACACCCACTCACTCGGGCTGATCGACGGCGGGCTGAAGTGCTGCCGCGAGTCGAGCAACCGTGCTGGCTGCCCGGGGAGGAGCGAGTACAGGGCCTTTCCGTCGGCCCCAAGGAACGCGTAGACGTGCTGCGACGCGGCGGCGGCCGGATAGGAGGGACCGAACGACGCCACGGAGCCGACTCCATCGATCTTCGAGGCCTGCTTCGAGCCGTACTGCACGATCTGATTGTCCGCGATGCCCACCTGCCACGCCGGGACTTTGGGGTCGACGATCGGGTCGGGAAGCTTGCCGGTCGCGGGGTCCTCGATGGCCACCTCGGTCTGGTTCGTGCGCAGCGAGACGCCACCCACGTTGGGAAGCGCGGCGAACGTACGCACGAGCTGGCTGTGCATGCGCTGACGGTCCGTGAACGAGGCGTCCCGGAGCTCGGATGTCAGGTCCACCTGTGCGATGTTCCCCACGATCGGCACGGACTCGCGCTCGAGCTTGATGCTCGGCGGGAAGGCGCTCGCGACGGCGGTCTTGAGGTACGGGGCCGGGCCGGCGATGACGGCGCTCACGAGCGACTTCGCGACGCCCGAATTGTCGATGAACCAGCGCACGTCCGGGACGAGGATCGTGTATCCGGGATCGTAGAAGTAGACCGAGAAGGCGCGGTAGAGCACCTTGAAGGTCTCCTCGGGGATCACCGTTCCGTCGGGAAGGTTGGCGACGCGCCACTGCCCGTCGATCTGGCTCACCTCAACGTCGATGGCCTGCTTGGTGCCGGGCGGGTACTGCGTCATGATGCCGTCTTGGTCGACGGAGTACGCGACATCGAGCACGTAGCGGTACGCGTTGGGGCGGCCAGCGCTCACCACCGAGGCGCTCCCCCGGTAGACGAGCGTGCGCTGACTCGGCTTCCAGGAGACAGCGTTGGAGGGGGCGAGGAACTGCCGCGCGACAGTGAAGTCGTTCTGGTAGCCCGAGCCGGCGTTGAAGAATCCCTCGATGATGGCCTGGGGTCCCGCCCCGGTTTGGGGGCCGGGCGGAATGTATTGCGGCGCGTTGCCGATCGCCGAGCCGCCGTCCTTGCTCGTTCCCACCGCGCCGGCGGTTGGGATCTGCGCGCACGCGGACACGGCGAGGACGACGACGAGCAGCGCGGCGGCCGCGCGCAGAATCCGGGACAGCCAAGCTCTGGACAGCCAAACCCGGAACAACCAAGCCCGAGACGACCAGACCCGGAACAGCCCGGCCCGAGACGACGGGGCACTGAACAGCCAAGCCCTGGACAGCCAAGCCCGGAACAACCCGGCCCGAGACGACCAGACCCTCACGGCCTCTCCCCCTCAACGCCGCGCGCCGGCGTCGCGTTGAGGAGCGTGCTCGTGCCAACGACAATCCCCCGCGTGCCGCCGTGCGCGAGCGGGAGGGCTGCCCCGTTTGGCTCAAGCGCCACGGGAGACCCGGCGATCGACCCGCCGGTGTGAAGCGGGAGGGTGAGCCGGAAGACCGAGCCCTCGCCCCGGCGCCCCCATGCCTGGAGCCAACCGCTGTGGAGCTTGACGTCCTCGGTCGCGATCGAGAGCCCGAGCCCCGAGCCCCCGGTCTTGCGGGCACGGGCCGGGTCGGCGCGCCAGAAGCGGTCGAAAACGCGGGCGGCCTCCGACGGCGACATGCCGATCCCGTGGTCGCGCACGGCCACGCCGACGGCGTCGGCGTTCGCGGCGACGAAGATCTCGACCGGATTCCCTTCGCCATGCTCGAGCGCATTGAGCAGCAGGTTCCTCAGCACGCGCTCGATGCGCCGCGCGTCCATGTCGACGACGATGCTCGCCGAGCGGCTGTAGAGGCGCACCTCCGAACCACACGAGGCTGCGATCGGGGCCGCGGTGTCGATGACGTTCCGCACCACGGAGACGATGTCCTGGGGCTCGAGGTCGAGCCGTGCGACGCCGGCATCGAAGCGGGAGATCTCGAGGAGGTCATTCAAAAGCGCCTGGAAACGCTCGACCTGGTTGTACAGGAGCTCGGCCGAGCGCTTGTTGATGGGATCGAACTGATCGCGCGCGTCGTGAAGCACCTCTGCCGCCATGCGGACGGTCGTGAGCGGGGTGCGGAGCTCATGCGAGACGTCGGAGACGAAGCGCTGCTGCATCTGCGACAACGTGGCGAGCTGCGTGATCTGCTCCTGGAGACTCGCCGCCATGTGGTTGAAGGACTTCGCGAGGCGCGCCACCTCGTCCTCGCCCTCGACGGCCATGCGTTCCTCGAGCTGTCCCGCCGCGAGCTTCTCGGACACCGCCGCGGCGTGGCTCACGGGGCTCACGACGCTGCGCGTGACGATCCACACGATGGCGCCGATGAGCAGAATGAGGAACACGCCACCGAACCAGAGGACGCTCTGCATCTCATCGAGTGTCTCCTGAGCCGACTGGATGTCGTAGAGCAGGTAGAGCTCGTAGACGGTTCCGCCGAAGCTGACCTTGTTGCCTACCGCGATGGCCGGGTGCACCGTGTTGTCGACCGTGAGCGGGACCGACTCCCAGAACTGCGTGGGCTGTTGTGACGACTCGACGGCCTGGCGCAAGGACTGCGGGATGTCGTTCTCGGTGCGGAGGTACGACGCACGGCTGTCCACCCAGCGGTTGCGGGGCTGGTCCTGGTTCGGGACCGCAAGGAAGACGTACTGCCTCGGCGTTCCGGAATCCCTCGCCTCGAGCGTCGCGAGCGTGTCGTTCACGAGCTTGAGAACGCCCTGCTGGTCGGTGACCTGCGCGCCGTCGAACGTTTCCTGAACCTGATTGACGCTCTGGCGAGTCTGCTGCTCGGACTGGGTGAGCCGCTCTTGGAAGAGGCTGTTGGCGATCTGGTTGGACAGATAGACGCCGACGCCGAGGATCGAGACACACGCGAGGACGAGCGTGATGAGCACGGTCCGGAACTGCAGGGACCGCCGCCAGCGGCGGGTAAACGCGAGCCGCACCGATCCCGGGATGCGGAGGATCCTCCCGAGCACCCTTGTGACGGCACGCCGCAGGCGCGCGAGCGCGATCCACACGCGCCGCGCGAACCGCCGGACTCTGCGCCGGGAGGGGTGATCCATGCTTGCCTCGGCTCAGGTCCCGGCTTTGTATCCGACGCCGCGGACCGTAAGCACGATCTCCGGCGCTTCAGGATCGCGCTCGATCTTCGAGCGCAGCCGCTGCACGTGAACATTGACGAGCCGCGTGTCAGCGGCATGGCGGTAGCCCCAGACCTGCTCGAGGAGCAGCTCGCGGGTGAACACCTGCCACGGCTTGCGGGCGAGAGCCACGAGGAGGTCGAACTCGAGCGGCGTGAGCGCGATCGCGGACTCTCCGCGCCGCACGGTGTGCCCGGCAACGTCGATCTGCACGTCGCCGATCCGCAGCGTCTCGGGGGTCTTCGCCTCGCCCGGACGGAGCCGCGCGCGGACGCGGGCCACGAGCTCGGCGGGCTTGAAGGGCTTCGGAACGTAGTCGTCGGCGCCCGATTCGAGACCCCGGACCACGTCCGAGGTGTCCGACTTCGCGGTTAGCATGACGATCGGCACGTCCGACTCGGAGCGGATGCGGCGGCACACCTCGATGCCGTCGAGCCCCGGGAGCATGAGGTCGAGCAGCACGAGGTCAGGCTTCTGCGTGCGGTACACGTCGAGCGCCTCAGCCCCATCGGCGCAGAAGACCGGCTCGAAGCCGTCGTTGCGCAACACGATGCCGATCATCTCGGAGAGGGCCTCGTCGTCGTCCACTACCAGAATGCGTGCCTTCATGCCTTCCACTCTCCCCCAAATGTGCCTTGCGGGGCGCTCACGGCACGCCCGCCCATGCGTTGTTCCATTCTAGTCGGCGCGCGCATTCAGCCGGGTTTCAGGCCCGTGTCCTAGAATTCGCTCCGTGCCACCCCTCTTGACCGCGTTCACCGCTGTCGCGCTCGATCCCGCTGCCCTCGTCCTCGCCCTCGCCGCAGCGATCGGATACGGGCTGGGGCTTCGGGGGGCGGCGCGCCACGGCGAGCGGTGGCCGATCTGGCGCGCGCTGTGCTTCTACGCGCTCGGCATCGTGCCTTATCTCGTGCTCACGTGCGGCTTCACCGGCGCCTACGGCCCCGAACTTCGTTGGGCCTTCACGCTCAAGCTTGCACTCACCTTCTTCGTGGTGCCCCTTCTCGCGGGCCTGGGGCGCCCCCTCGGCCTCACCCGGGCGGCGCTCGGCGAGGACGGACGACGGCGACTGGACGCCGTGATGGCAAGCCGCCCCATGCGACTCCTCGGCAACGCCTTCGTCGCGCCGATCCTGGGCCTCGTCCTGTTCGGGACGTTCCTCACGCCGCTCCTCCACACCTACCGCGCGGACCCGGTGGCGAGTGGCCTGCTGAGCTTCATCGTTCCGCTCTTGGGCCTCGTCCTCGTCCTCCCCATCGTCGAGGGCGAGGGCTTCCACCGCTCGTCGAGCTTCATCCTGCTCGAGTTCGTGTATGTGTTCATCGAACTGCTCGCCGACGCCGTTCCCGGAATCGCGCTTCGGCTCAACGACTCCGTGCTCGACAAGGTCACCTCGTGGCCCGCGGGCGCGCCCTCGTGGTTCCCCTCGCCCCTGCGAGACCAGCAGCTCGCGGGAGACATCCTCTGGTTCATCGCCGAAATCGTGGACCTCCCGCTCATCATCCTGATGTTCGTGCGCTTCAGCCGGAACGACCGTCACGAGGCCAAGAGCTTCGACGATCTCAGCGACGAGGAGATGGACGCGCTCACGGAGGCGCACCTTCGCCAGCGAGGGGAGTGAAGGAGGGTCGCGACCCCCACCTCCCCTCCCCGCGGCCTCCCCGCAGCCGCTCGCTGGCGGCCGGCTAGGCTTCCGGCGAAACTTCCGGCGACTTGCTGCTACCCCAGCGCGAGCTGATTGACCGCGTCGGTGAGCTTGACCAGTCGGGTGAGCGCCGCCGTCGCCCGTTCTGGGCTCAGCGACGCGAGGCTGCCCGCGGGCGTGAGC
>NZ_JBKZWT010000238.1:0-5619 GCF_047759905.1 Sinomonas sp. G460-2
CTCGCGGTTGAGGCGCTCGTCGAGGGCCACGCGGAGCTTCGCGGCGGCGATCTGGACGCGACGGTCTGAGGCGCCCGGGCGCCGCACGGGCAAGCGGGACACGCCAGCGCGCTTCGGTGTCAGTGGGGCCCCCTCGTGGCTCATCGCTCCTCCGCTTCCTCCGGCCCGACCGCCGGACCGTCCCCTCCAGTATGGTCCGGATCGTCTTCGAGGCCCAGCTCATCGTCGAGATAGGCCTCCGCGGCCTCGGCAATGGGTTCGAGCCAGACGGCGTCGAGGAACATGAGTTCTTCGTCGCTCGCCACGAGTTCGCTCCGCGCGAGCGTCGCGAGGAGCTCGGTCCCGATGGCCTGCATCTGCGGATCCGCGCTCACAGTGGCCTCGAGCGCCCATTCCGTGCGGCGCCAGAACTCGGCGCGCCGGTCGGCCTGTGCGCGCTGCCGAAGCGTCCACAGACCCACGATCGCCGCGACGACTGCGGTGGCGAACGTCCCCACGGGGGCGAAGGAGGACACGATCTGCCACCACTGCGGAACGTCTTGGGCGCTCGCGGCGGCGACCTGTTCGAGGATCCTCATGCCTCCACCCTAGGGGCCGGGCCCGACATTTTGGGTCTGCTCAAGATCCGCCGGCCCGCCCCCAAATGGGGCCGTTCTGTCATTGATAAACGTTCACACGCAAGAGATGATCAGCACACAATCCGGAGGTGTCGCAGTGACTCCCGCATCGAATGAACCACGGCCGGAAGGTGAACCCGTCTCGCTCTGGGTCGTTACGGCCGGAACCACCGATTACCCCGCCCTCGACGGGCATGTGGAAGTCGATGTCGCGGTGGTCGGCGCCGGCATCGCGGGGCTGACCGCCGCGCTGGCGCTCAAACGCGCCGGCCACTCGGTCGCGGTCATTGAGGCCGCCCGCGTCGGGACCGGCGTCACCGGCCATACCACCGGCAAGATCACGTCTCTGCACCGCCTGGCCTATGCCACGCTCGCGCGCCGCCACGGCACAGACACGGCCCGCGCCTACGGACAGGCGAACGAGGCGGCGATCGACCACGTCGCGCACGTTGTGGCCGAGGAGGGCATCGACTGCGACTTCCGCCGAGTCGCCAACTACACCTACGCCGAATCCGATGACGCGCTCGAACTCGTTCGCGCCGAAGCCGCCGTTGCCGCGAGACTCGGCCTACCTTCCACGTTCACCACGGAGGTGCCGCTGCCGTTCCCGGTCAAGGGGGCGGTCCGGTTCGACGGGCAGGCGCAAATCCACGCCGTGAGATACCTCCAAGGACTTGCCCGGGCGGTCAACGGTGGGGGCAGCTTCGTCTTCGAGGAAACACGGGCGCAGCAAGTGCGCGACGGCTCCCCCGGCACGGTCGACACTGAGCATGGCGCGGTCCACGCTCATGACATTGTCGTGGCCACCAATGTGCCGTTCGGCGCCCGCGGCCTGTTCTACCTGCGTTGCCACCCACACCGTTCCTACATCGTCGCCGGGCGGGTGGACACCTCGCCCCTGGACGCAACTTTCATCAGCGCCGACGAACCGCTGCGCTCCATTCTGACGGTCAACGTCGGCGGAACGAGCTACGTGCTGACCGGCGGCGAAGGCCATCGCGTCTCGGAGGCCGGAGACACGGCGGGCCGCTACCGCAGACTCGCGGCCTTTGCCCACGACCGCCTGGGCGTCGGCGACGTGGACTACCGCTGGTCGACGCAGGATGCCATGCCGCTCGACGGGCTGCCCTACGTTGGACTCGTATCCCCGCTCGCCAAGCACGTGCATGTCGTCACGGGCCTTCGCAAATGGGGCCTGTCCAACGGAACCGCCGCCGCCCTCATTCTCGCCGATACCCTCAGCGGCCGGGAGAACCGGTGGGCCCGAGTGTTCAACAGCAACCGGATCACCCCCGTAGCCAGCGCCGGACGGTTCATCAGGGAGAACATCAGGACCACGACGGCAATCCTGACGAGGAAGCCCAGCGGGCGACCCACCCGCGAGGGCTTGGCCCCTGGAGCGGGAACGGTCATCAACGTGGCCGGCCAGGAGACTGCCGTCTACAAAGACGAAGATGGGCAAATCCACACCGTCTCTGCAACGTGCACCCACCTCGGCTGCACCGTCGCCTTCAACCCCTCCGACACCACGTGGGACTGCCCATGCCACGGCTCCCGATTCGCCACCGACGGCACGGTCATCCAGGGACCTGCCGCCAAAAACCTCCCACCCGGACCGCCCCGCCTCCCAGAGGGTCTCGCCTAAACAAGGTTTTCCGCGCCTAAGGCGGCCAGATCAGGGCTGCTGCGCGGTCGGTTCGGCGAACCACAGGTGGGTCTCTCCGTATTTCCGATCCGCGTAGTGGGCGAGCCCAGCGGGCCAGGCCGGCTCCGGCGAGCGGGCCGAGCGCTCGACGACGACGAGCGCCTCCGGGGCGAGGCGCGGAGCGACGGCGTCGAGCACCTCGGCGAGCCGGGCCTCGCCGAGCGGGTAGGGGGGGTCCATGAGCACGAGGTCCCAGTGGGCACCCGGCGGGACCTTCTCGAGAAACGCCGACACCTTCGACCGCCGCACCGTGACCGCGCGGCGGCTCACCGCCTCGTTGACGGTCCGGGCGTTGCGCTCGCACACCTGGGCGGCCTTTGCGTCCGACTCGACGAGCTCGACAGTCGACGCGCCGCGGCTCGCCGCCTCGACGCCGAGCGCGCCCGAGCCCGCGTAGAGGTCGAGCACGCGCGCGTGGGACAGCATGCCAAGCGCATCGAGGCGCGAGAACAGGGCTTCCTTGACTCGGTCCGTCGTGGGCCGAGTCGCCGAGCCCGGCACCGCAGCTAGCGGGACGCCTCCCGCGATTCCGGCGATGATCCGGGTCATGCCACGCTCCCTTTCCGCGCTCCCTCGGGCTTTCGCGCCCTCGAGGCCTTCCACGCCCTCCAGGCCTTCCACGCTGTCTCAGTCCGTCCCGACTCCCGGGGCTCAGCCACGCTCGAGGAACACCTCGCGTTCGGGGTCCAGGTAGTCCGCGATCGCGGCGGCGAGCTCGGGGTGCCGCTCGAGCTCGGGATCATCCGCGACGAGTTCGAGGGCGTCCTCGCGGGCGCGCGCAATGACGTCCCCGTCGCGTAGCACGCGCAAGAGGCGCAGCGTCGAGCGACGGCCAGATTGGCTCGCGCCGAGGATGTCCCCCTCGCGGCGGAACTCGAGATCGTGCTGGGCGAGCTCGAAGCCGTCCGTGCTCGCCGCGACCGCTTCGAGCCGCTCCCGGCTCGGGTGGCCGGGCTCGAGCCGCGTGACGAGGAGGCACGTGCCGGCGTGCCCGCCGCGACCCACGCGCCCCCGGAGCTGATGGAGCTGGGCGATCCCGAAGCGGTCCGCGTCGAGAATCACCATGAGCGTCGCGTTGGGAACATCGACGCCGACCTCGACGACCGTCGTCGCCACGAGGACCCCTGTCTCCCCCGCGGCGAACCGCCTCATCGCGGCCGCCTTGGCCTCGGTGTCGAGCCGCCCGTGGAGGACCCCCACCTCGATGCCGGCAAGCGCCGGCTCGGTCGCGAGCTGCTCGGCCGTCTCCGAGACGGACGTGGCCTGGAGCGGCTCGGGGGCCGCGAGGGCGCTCCCGCCCCACGTTGCGGCGTCGAGCTCATCGAGGTCGCCCTCGTCCCCGGCCCCCGCTCCGATCGTGGGGCACACGACGTAGACCTGCCGCCCGGCGTCGACCTCCTCGCGCGCACGCTGCCAGATCCGGCGCTCCCACGACGGGTTCTCGACCAGGCCGACCGTGTGCGTCGCGATCGGCGATCGGCCCGCGGGGAGCTCGCGGAGCACCGAGGTCTCGAGGTCGCCGAAGACGGTCATGGCGACAGTGCGCGGGATCGGCGTGGCCGTCATGACGAGCAGATGCGGGGTCGCAAGGCTCTTGGCCCGGAGCGCGTCGCGCTGCTCGACGCCGAAGCGGTGCTGCTCGTCGACCACCACGAGGCCCAGATCCGCGAACTGAACGTGCTCGGACAGGAGGGCGTGGGTCCCGACGACGATGCCAGCCTGCCCGCTCGCGGCCGCGAGGAGGCTGCGCTTCTTCTCTCCCGCCGACTGCGAGCCGGTCAGCAGGGCGACCTCGACGCCGTCGTCCCCGGCCCCGCCGAGGAGACCCTCCCGCACGAGCGGCCCGAGCGTCGCGCGGATCGACGCGTAGTGCTGGGAGGCGAGGACCTCGGTGGGCGCGAGAAGCGCGGCCTGCCCGCCGTCGTCCACGACCTGGAGCATCGCGCGCAGGGCCACAACCGTCTTGCCCGAGCCGACCTCGCCCTGCAGCAGCCGGTTCATGGGGTGGGGCTGGGAGAGCTCGTGGGCCAGGACCTCGCCGACGTCGCGCTGGCCCGCCGTGAGCTCGAACGGGAGTCCGCGGTCGAAGGCGTCGAGCAGGCCACCTCGGCGGGCCGGGCTCGGGCGGGACGGGAGGGCCGCGTGCTGCGCCCGCCGTCGCGCGAGCGCCGTCTGCAGCACGAGGGCCTCCTCGAAGCGGAAGCGCTGCTGCGCGATGCGCCACTCGGCGTCGTTCTCGGGCACGTGGATCATCCGGTAGGCCTCGGCCGCTGACGGGAGGCCGTACTTGCGGCGCAGCCGCTCGGGGAGCGACTCGGGAACCGAGCTGAGATCGACGGCGCCGAGTACGGTCCCCATGGCCTTCGCGATCGTCCAGCTCGGGATCGCGGCCGTGGCAGGGTAGACCGGGATCGGCCGGCCCGCGAGCTTCGCAGCGGCCTCGGCGTCGAGCTCCTCGGGGTCGAGCAGTTCATAGATCGGGTTGGTGAGCTGGAGGCGTCCGCGGTACATGCCCACGCGGCCCGAGAACATCGCGACCACGCCGCGCGTGAGCTGCCGTGACGCCTTGACGCCGTTGAAGAACGTGAGCGAGAGCGTGCTCGGTCCGTTGGTCTGTCCGGGCCGGTCGCTCACGAGCACCTCGGTGATGCTGCCCTTGCGAGTGTTCATGCGGCGCGTCGAGGAGGAGACCACCTGCGCCATGAGCGTCACATCCTCGTCGAACGGAAGCTCGCGGATCGGGGTCAGCTCGCCGCGCGCAAGATAGCGGCGCGGAAAGTGTCCCAGGAGCTCGCCGGCCGTGGCGATGCCGAGCTGCTCGGCGAACTTCTTGCCGCTGCGCGCGCCGATGACCCGGTCGAGCCCCGTGCTCCGCTCAGCTCGCATGGTCGGAGTGCAGCTCGGTGAGCGAGATGCGCTCGGGTTCGCCGAGGCGTCGGATCTCCGCGAGCGCGCCCTCCGGATCGAGAACATGCACGTGGACCCGCCAGCGAACGCAGCCCGAGTCCTCGTCGAGCGGCCCGAGCGGGCTCATGATGACGGATTCGCCGAGCTCATCGAGCCGGTGGCGCAGACCCGCCGCGTCGAGCGGGCTCAGCGTGATCGTGCACATGAGCTCGACCCCTTGTGCGGGCGGCTGCGTCGCGTGGATGTGCGGATCCTGGACGTCGAAGCCGTGCAGCGCATCGAGGATCGGCTCGGCGAGCCCGACGCCGAGCACGGCTGAGCGCAGCGCGCCCAGCACCAGGAGGAGGCCCACGGCGCCGGCATCGACGACGTTCGCGTCGTGCAGGGTCG
>NZ_JBKZWT010000239.1:0-5572 GCF_047759905.1 Sinomonas sp. G460-2
CCCGTCGCGCGGGCCTGGCGCCACGCGCAGCTGGCCGTACGCGACCATCGCGCCGCCGTCCCAGGCTCCAAGCGTGTCGAGGAGGGGATCAACCCCCGGCTCCTCGAGCTCCGCGGCGAGGTCTTCGGGGGCGTAATGGTCCTCCACACCTGCGGTGTTGGAGAGGAGGTTGCTGAGTTCCGCCCAGGCCGAGGCCTGCGCGGATTCGATGGGCTTCCACACGATGCTCATGGGGTTCCTCTGCGAGGGAGCGGTCGAATCACCGGTCAGCAACGCTACACCGCGTGCGCCGCGACAGATTGCGGCAAGCATCCACATGATGTGAACTTTGTGCGACAAATTATCCACAGGCTGTGGATTTCGTTGGGTCGGGCGAGCCAACGGCGGCCAATCCGACCGAATCACATGGCTGTAAGTTATCCACGCTGGGGATATCCCTGTGGATGACCGGGATCGCTCCCCCACAGCGAGCCCGGCCAGGAGACTCAGTCCTCGGGAGCGACGAATCCCTCGACCACAAGATCCCGATACTCGGGATGCCGGCGTAGGAAGGCCCGCACGTACGGGCAGTACGGCCGGATCTTGACCCCGCGCGAGCGCACGTCGTCGAGCGCGAACGTCACGAGCCGGCCCGCGAGGCCAAGCCCCGAATAGCCCTCGTCAACCTCCGTATGGTCGAACGCGTAGACCGCGCCCTTCTCCTGCGGGCGGTAAAGCGTCATGCCGATGCGCTTGCCGTCGTCACGAAGCTCGTAGCGGTGATGCTCAGGCACCCAGGCCAACTCGATCCGGTCCGTCACCGGGCGTTCCTTTCTCGCGAGCCTCCGCGCGGGCGGAGGCGGACGTGCGGGAGTTCGGGCGCGGGAAGCGCCGAGTCGCCGCTGGTGAGTTCGACCACCGGCCCGAACCGTTCGGCGTCGTCCGCCGTCCCGCCGGGGACGGCGCCGATCTCGCGCTGCCACGCGTCCCGGTACTCGACGATCTCCTCGTGGCCCCGGCCCACGAAGTTCCACCACATCGTGATCTCCTCGTCGAACGGGGCGCCGCCTAGAAGGAGGAGGCGCAGCGGCGCCGTTTCCGGGTTCGCAATCCGGAGCGCGGACGCACCCGGGGCCACATACGCGAGCGTCCGGACAGGGACCTCGGTCCCCTCGACAAGGGCGGGGGCATTGTCGGCCAGGAAACCGTGCTCGAACCCTGGGTCGACGTCAATGACCGCCTCGGCCTCCGGCAGAAGGAGGATCTCGACCCCCAGCAGCGGGGTGTGCGTTCGCACCGGAGCGGCGCTTCCGGCGAGCGTGCCAAGGAACACGCGCGCCTCGCCCGCCACGTTGCCGTCGGGGTCAGCGAGGACGACGGCGCCCGGCACGTAGCGCTCGAAGTCCGGCTCGGTGTTCCTCGCCCCGTCCGGAAGGGCCACCCACAGTTGCGCGCCATGCAGCACTGTGGTCCCCGGCGTCGAATACTCGGAGTGATTGATCCCGCGTCCGGCCGTCATGAGATTGAGCTCGCCCGGGCGGACCAGGGCGTGGTGCCCGGCGCTGTCGCGATGCTCGATCTCCCCCGTGAAGAGCCAGCTCACGGTCTGGAGGCCCGTATGGGGATGCGGCGGGACGTGCATTCCCCCGGTGAGGGACACGTCGTCGGGGCCGTAGTGATCAAGGAAGCACCACGCGCCGATGAGCGAACGCTCCTTCGAAGGCAGCGTGCGTCTGACCGGCATCGCGCGGGGACCGCCCAGCGGAACATCGCGCGGGACGATGAGCTCCACGTGGGCTGCGGGCCCGGCCTGGCCGGTACCGCACAGCGTCTCCTGGGGCTCAAGTTCGAGATTGCTCATGGCGGCCTCCTTGGCCTGAGCCTAACCCGTTGCACTGACAGCGGCGAGGGGACCGTTCGCCCGCGGGTCGCACGCCCTCTCCGCGATACGCCTCAAGTTGTGCACTTTCCAACAGGACCTATCCCCAAAGTTATCCACAGGTGTGGAGAAGTGCGGTGGCTGTGGCGGAGAAAGCGATCGTGACCCGGAATTCTGCGGGGTTAACGGGGCCTGAACTACACGCTTGTAAGTTACCCACACTGTGGACAAGAACTGTGGACATCGATTGTGGTGACCCTCCAACTCCACCGAAATCGAGGTCTTGACTGCGTCCACCAGTCGGCCTACGATCAAGGTATTCAATCAATTGGTTGATCAAGAAATCAGTTGAATACACGGAAAGGGCGCCATGAGCACCGTTGCAGCAGACCCCGAGACGGCCGAGGAGGACCAGCTCAATCGGGCCTTCGCCGCGCTCTCGGACCCGCTGCGGCGAAAGCTCGTAGCGCGCCTCGCCGAGGGAGACGCGACGGTCAACGAGCTCGCAGAGCCGTTCTCCGTCACGCTTCAGGCCGTCTCGAAACACCTCAAGGTTCTCGAGGACGCCGGCCTCATCACGCGCAGTCGCGACGCCCAGCGCCGCCCCTGCCATCTCGACATCCAGGCCCTCGCGCGCCTCACGACGTGGATTGAGGGCTACCGTCAGGCCGTCGAGGAACGCTACGCGCGCCTCGACGCGCTGCTCGCATCGCAGGAGGACCCGTCATGACCACCACCAAGACCCTCGACGTCTCGGCCGAGCCCGGGCTGCCATTCATCACCGTCACGCGGGAGTTCGACGCGTCCGCCGAGCGCGTCTTCCGAATGCACACGGACCCTGAGCTCTTCGCGCAGTGGATCGGACCGCGGAAGTACACGACGACGATCGACTACTACGACGCCCGCTCCGGCGGCGCGTACCGCTTCAGCCAGAGCGATGGCGAGGGGAACTCGTTCGGCTTCCACGGCTCGTTCCACGAGATCACCGCCCCGACGCGGATGGTCCAGACGTTCGAGTTCGAGGGCGCCCCGGGCCACGTGCAACTCGACGCGGCCCAGCTCGAGGACCTGGGCGGCGGTCGTTGCCGGCTCACCGTGCGCTCCTCCTTCCAGTCCGTCGAGGCACGCGACGCCATGCTCGCCGCGGGCATGACCGACGGCATGAGCGAAGGCTACGAGCGGCTCGACGAGATCCTCAGCCGAAGCTAACCCTCCACTGCGCCGAGCACGCGAGCCACAGGAGATCCCCCGAACCACAGGAGATCCACAGCATGAGCATGCGGTTCTCCACAGCTGGGGAGAGTCGATCCGAAGCGATACTCTCGGATGCCTCCGGATCGCCGTGTTTGCAGGGGTGACCTGCCAGTAACTACACATCTGTAAGTTGTGCACACTGTGGAAAACCTTTGTGGAAAACACGAGAGGCCCCTACCGGACGTGGTCCGGTGGGGGCCTCTCGGCGTCCAGAGGAAGTCAGATGCTGGAAACGTCTGACGAAGTCGGAAGAGATCCCCCCACGGCATTCATGCGAACCAGCGTGATGACCACGAGGAGGGCCACAACCAGCACCATCCCGCCGATCTGGAGGACGAGCTGGTAGCGGCCGCGGGGCGCGTAGGCGATGGCCGCCGTCGTGAGCCCGCCGGCGATCAGGCCACCCAGGTGCGCCTGCCACGCGATGCCCTGCACCATGAAGCCCAGCGCGGCATTGATCGCGATGAGCACCACAAGCTGCGTGACGTCGCCGCCGCGCTGGCGGACGACGACGAAGAGCGCACCGAAGAGGCCGAAGATCGCCCCGGAGGCACCGATCACGCCGTTCATCGAGACGGGGGTGAGGAGGAAGAACCCGACCGAGCCGCCGAGCGCCGAGATGACGTACACGGCGAGGTAACGGGCGCGGCCGAGGGCCGGTTCGAGCACTCGCCCGAAGATCCACAGCGTGTACATGTTGAGCACGATGTGGAGGAAGAATCCCTGCGAATGCAGGAAGGCACTCGTGAACATCCGCCACGGCTCGACCTCGGTGAGGGCCGTCGCGTACGCAAAGTCCTGATAGACCTCGTCGTTCGGGATGAGCCACTGGAGCGCGTAGACGAGCACGCACAGCGCGATGATCGACCACGTCACGATCGGGGCTCCCGCGGTGCGGACCGCCGCCCCGTAGCGCGTTCGGACTGGCGCTGCCGACAGTTCGCGAACGCAGTCCACGCAATGGATGCCGACCGGAGCCGGCCGCTGGCATTCCGCGCAGGCCGGCCGCCCGCACCGCTGACACCTCACGTAGGAGACACGGTCCGGATGGCGGGGACACACGGGGGGAGCGGCCGGCTCACCCGGCGGCATTCCATAACTCATGGAGAATATTTCAGCCGGTTAAATTCTGGTGTTGGAATGCTCAGAGCTGCTCGACGTCGATCGACGTAATGACCACGTCGTCGACCGGGCGGTCCTGCAGGCCAGTGCGCACGCCCTCGATCTCGTCGACGACCTTCTTGGAGGCGTCGTCCGCGACCTCGCCGAAGATCGTGTGCTTGCCGTAGAGCCAGCTCGTGTCGACCGTCGTAATGAAGAACTGCGAGCCATTCGTGCCGCGGCCGCCCTGGATGCCGGCGTTCGCCATGGCGAGCTTGTACGGCTCCTTGAAGTTGAGCTCCGGGTGGATCTCGTCGTCGAAGCGGTAGCCCGGGCCCCCGACGCCCTTGCCGAGCGGGTCGCCGCCCTGAATCATGAAGTCCTTGATGATGCGGTGGAAGATCGTGCCGCTGTACAGGGGAGTGCCGCTCTTGTCCTCGCCCGACTCCGGGTGGGTCCACGACTGCTCGCCCGTCGCGAGCCCCACGAAGTTCTTCACGGTCTTCGGCGCGTGGTTGCCGTAGAGGTTGACCACGATGTCGCCGTGGTTCGTGTGGATGGTTGCCTTAGCGGTTGCGATAGCGCTCATGGGCTCATTGTTCCACGGGCGTCAGAACCGCCGCCGGGCCCGGACGGCCGTTCTGCGGTCGGTGAAATCACGGAACTTGACCCCACGTCATGCCCGACATTCGTAGCATACGGCGCAATGCTCTCGTAGGCTGGCGAGTGACCGAGCCGATGTCTGGAGGAAGCCGTGAAGAAATCACTGGAAAAGACCGTGACGAGCAGCGTCGAAAATGCGCGGGATTGGGCACAGCCTCGCGTCGATGCAGCGGTC
Organism: Sinomonas sp. G460-2; assembly: GCF_047759905.1. NCBI lineage: Bacteria > Bacillati > Actinomycetota > Actinomycetes > Micrococcales > Micrococcaceae > Sinomonas > Sinomonas sp. G460-2. The sequence continues at coordinate 5,052 of NZ_JBKZWT010000239.1, forward strand.
GAGTGGGCTGTCCCGAGACTACAGCAGGGCCTCGACGCTGCCTCTCCCAAAGTTCAGGAGGGGATCAAGTCGGCCGCGCACAATCTGGCAGAGGGCGTCGCGACCGTGACCCCGAAGCTCCAGGAGGGGCTCTCGCACCTCGCACCGAAGATCAGTGAGATCGTCGACAGCACGGCGCCGCGAGTCCACGAGGCGCTCGACAAGGCGGCGCCGGCCATCAAGGATGCGGCGGACCAGGTGCTCCCGCGCATCTCCGAGGGAATCGCGACGGCGGCCGAGACCGTGAACCGTGGGCTTGCCGCGGCTCCCGGCCAGGTCGACGCCGTGGCCCAGCGCCTCGCGGAATCCGGTATCGTGCGCCAGGCCGACGCCGCCGCGAAGCAGGCCGTCCACGCGGCCCAGGAGGCCGTGCAGCAGGTGGCCAACGAGCCCGTCAAGAAGAAGAAGCGCGGCCTGCTCATCTTCGGTGTCCTCGCGGCGGCGGCCGCGGCCGGTGTCGCCGCGTGGCGGGCCGCCAAGCC
>NZ_JBKZWT010000024.1:0-26924 GCF_047759905.1 Sinomonas sp. G460-2
TCATGACGACGACGCGCGTTCGCTCGGCGGGCGGACTCGCCGCCCACGCCGAGAGCAGCGGGGCCGCGGCCTCCTCGATCATCGGCAGGTCGGGGAGCATGAAGACGATGGTCCCGACGTTGGCGAGCTCCGCGACGGACCCGATCCGCTCTCCCCCGGCCGCCTCGAACGGCCCGTAGGCTGCGGGCGAACGGTTCCAGCCGCGCACACGCCATCCCGCCGCAAGGAGGTTGTTGGCCATGGGGCCGCCCATGAGGCCGAGTCCGACGAAGCCCACGGTTCCCGCAGCGCCGTTGTCGCGTGTCATGGTGGCACTCCTCTCTGACATTTTGTTCAGTATATTAGCCGCATTTCAGTAGACTGGACACATGAGTCCAGAATCGCCCTCACCCGCCGCGTCACGCGCCGGCGAGCCCCTCACGGTGGCCATCGCCGTCCCCCTCGAAGCGGAGCTCGTCGAAGCGATCCGCGCTGTCGATCCCGCCGTCACCGTCCTGTACGAGCCGGACCTCCTCCCGCCCGAGCGCTTTCCCGCCGACCACGTGGGCGATCCCGCGTTCGTGCGCGGCCCCGAGGGGGAGGAACGCTACTGGAAGCTCGTCAACTCGGCGGACGTGCTATACGGGTTCCCGAACGAGTCCGCCGCCGGCTTCGCGCGGGTCGTCGCCGAAAACCCGCGGCTGCGCTGGGTTCACGCGATGGCTGCGGGGGCAGGTGCGGCCGTCAAGGCGAGCGGAGTCTCCCGCGCCGAGCTCGAGCGCGTGACCGTTACGACCTCCGCGGGCGTGCACGCCCTCCCGCTTGCCGAATTCGCCGTCATGGGCATCCTCAACGGGCTCAAGCGCACGGCCGAGCTCGCCGCGGACCAGCAGGCCAAGCATTGGCCCGAGCTCCGCATCCCGACCCGCCTCGCCGCGGGCTCCCACGTGGTGATCGCCGGGCTCGGCGAGATCGGGCTTGAGACGGCCCGGCTCGCGCGGGCGCTCGGCCTGACGGTGAGCGGCACGAAGCGGAACGCCGAGCCGATCGAGGGAATCGACGAGGTCGCGACCGCGGGCCGGCTCCCCGAGCTCGTGTCTCACGCCGACGCACTCGTGAACACGCTCCCGGGCACGGCGTACACCGACGGGCTCATCGGCCGGGAGGTCTTCGCCGCGATGCGTCCCGGCACGATCCTGGTCAATGTGGGCCGCGGCACCGTGGTCGACGAGGCTGCTCTGCTCGAGGCGCTCGAGGCCGGCACCGTGGGCTACGCGTGCCTCGACGTCTTCGCCGTCGAGCCGCTCCCGGCGGATTCGCCACTGTGGGCGCACCCCCGTGTCCTCGTCTCGCCGCACACGTCGGCGCTGAGCGCCGCCGAGAACCGACTCATCGCGGAGCGGTTTGCAAGCAATCTGCGCAGCTTCCTCGACGGGGCGGCTCTCCCCCACACCGTGGACCCGGTGCACTTCTACTGATCCGCACCGCGGCCAAGCGAGGCCCCGCCGCGATTCACGCGGCGGGGCCTCACTTTGCTCTGTGCCCAACTTCCCCTGGGCTCGACTTGCTCTGTGTTCGGCTTGCTCGGGGCTCGGCGCCTACGCCCCGTCCTCGAGAGCTGTGAGGTCGCGGCCCTTCGTCTCGCGGATGGTGAACGTCGTGGCAAACGTGATGAGTGCGAGGAGCAGCGAGAAGCCTGCCAGCACCACCCACGAGTTGTTGGTCACGCTCAGGAGAACGCCGATGAGCACCGGAACGAGGCCCGACGCGACCATCGCGGAGATCTCGCGGCTCAGGGCGACGCCGGTGAAGCGGCGCGTCGCGCCGAACATCTCCGGCATGAGCGAGCACTGCGGCCCGAGGCACGCCTGGACGCCGATGCCCGTGCCGATCGCGATCACGACAAACACGAGCCACGGCTGCCCGAGCGTGACGAGGAAGAACGCCGGGAAGGCAATGATCGCCTGGAAGAGCGCCCCGTAGCGGTACACCTTGACGCGCCCGACTCGGTCCGAGAGCGCGCCGAAGGCCACGACGGCGACCGCAGCGACCCCGGCCGCAACGAGGAGCGAGGCCGGCCCGATCGCCTTGTCAGTCTTGAAGGCGGCAACCGTGCCGAGGAACGAGACGACGACCACCGAGTAGATCGACGAGTTGCCGTTCTCCGCCATGCGGATGCCGATGCCCTTGAGCACCGTGCGCCACGACGAGCGAACGACCGCAACGATGGGGTTCTTGACGACCTCGTTGTGCTTCTCGAGCTCCTGGAAGACCGGGGTCTCCTTGAGGCGGAGCCGGATGACGACCGCGGTCGCGATGAGGATGAACGAGCAGAGGAACGGAACTCGCCACAGCCAGTCCTGGACGAGCTTGGGGTCCACGAGGCCGAGCAGCGCGAACGTGCCGGCGCCGAGGAGCGTGCCGAGCTGGATGCCGACGAACGGGAGGGCCGCGAAATAGCCGCGCCGCTTCGCGGGGGCCACCTCCGAGATGAGGGTCGTCGCGCCGGCCTGCTCAGCCCCGGCGCCGAGCCCCTGAAGGATGCGGAGGGCGATCAGGAGGACGGGCGCGGCGGCGCCGACCTGGCTGTAGGTGGGCAGAAGGCCGATGAGGAAGCTCGCCGAGCCCATGAGGAGGATCGTGCCCAGCAGGACCATCTTGCGGCCCCAGCGGTCGCCGATGTAGCCGAAGATGAAGCCGCCCAGCGGGCGGGCCACGTAAGCCACGCCGAACGTTGCGAGCCCCACGATCATGCTCGCGTTGCCGAACGGGGCGAAGAAGAGCGGCCCGAAGACGAGGGCAGTCGCGAGGCCGAAGATGTAGAAGTCGTAGTACTCGAGGGCGGATCCGATCGAGCTCGCGAGCGTCGCGCCGCGAAGCTGGGCCGGATCGACGGCGACCTCGTCGGGCCGCGGGCTCGCCACGGGAAGCGCGCTGCCAGGGTGGCTGGTGTGCATCTGTACTCCTTTGGACTCGCCGGCGCAGGGCTCGGCGGGGACGCATCATCATCAGGTCGGCGTGACACCGATCACTGTACTGAATAGCGTACAGAGTTCTGAACAGTTGTCCAGTGGAGTGGATTCAGTTCACTCTGCTGACCACCCTCAGGGCTGCGATTACCCCATGGGGTTGCCGAGCGCCCGCGCGAGCTGCTGGAGCTCGCCGACCATGGCCGCCTTGTGCTCCTCGGTGAACGTCGCCTTGAGCGCCGTCACACTCACGCCCAGATTCGGCCCATGCGCGCCATGCGTCGGGACGGGCACCGCGAGGCACACGACCCCGAGCGTCGATTCCTCGTCCTCGAACGCGTACCCCTGGTCCTTGATGCGGTGCAGTTCCTCCTTGAACGCCTTGCCCGTGCGGATCGAGTGCGGCGTGAGGACGGGGAGCTCGGCATCGTCGGGGTACATGTCCTCCCAGTCATGCTCGTGGAGCCGGCCGACAAGCGCCTTGCCGACGGCACAGAGCGACGCCGGCATCTTGTCGCCGATCGTCGACGTGAGCCGAACGGCCGGGTGCCCCTCGTAGCGGGCCAGGTAGATCACGTGGTCCCCGTCGAGGAGCGCGATCCGCACCGTCTCCCGCGAAAGCGCGGGCGCCTGGGCACAGAACTGATAGAACTCGCGGATCTCGTCGCGTCGGCTCAGGTAGGACGCACCGAGCTCCACGAGCTTGCGCCCCAGCGAGAAGTCGCTGCCCTCGCGGGCCACGAGGCCCGCGTCCTCGAGCGCCTGGAGGATGTTCGACGTCGACGACTTCGGGATACCCAGCTCGCGGGCCAGATCGCTCAGCGTCGCGCGCCCGCTGGGCGCGCTGGACAGCACGTCAAGGACGGCGGCCGCGCGCGTCACCGCTGGCGCCGGCGAGGACGACGACGTTGCCTCCTCGCGCGCGCCGCGCTCCAGCTCGGGAATGACTGCTGACCTGCTCGGTGCCACGGTGCTCCTAACCTGTGCGGGCGGACGCCCGCGCATCGTCCAAAATACTGAACACAGATCATGATACTGAGCAAGTGGTCGCGTGAGGAGCTAACACGGCGTTCTCAGGAGCCGTCCGGGCAATCATCGGATTTGTTCGTTACCCGCAGTTCACCTAGGATTCGAAAGCAGAGCCTCCCACCGCGGCAACCCCCCAATGGCTGCGGCGGGAGGCTCTTTCCATGCCGTGATCGCGACGGCGGAGCGCCAGAGGCCGGCCCAGAGGGCGCCGATCGAACAATGGTGGGTCCTACCGGGATCGAACCGATGACATCCACGGTGTAAGCGTGGCGCTCTACCAGCTGAGCTAAAGACCCATGCCGGCCGCGCCGGCGAAATTCCACTCTACCCGAAGCCGGCCCGCGCCAGGCGCCGCTACTGGGCCTCCGTTGACGAGAGTCGGGTGAGAGCTTCGGCGTACGAGCCGAGATCGCGGGCCTGGCCGCGCGGATTGACCACGCTGTAGCGGACGATGCCCGCCGAGTCGAGGATGAAGGTGCCGCGCAGGGCCATCCCGCTCGCGTCGTCGAAAACCCCATAGCGCCGCGCGACCTCGCCGTGGGGCCAGAAGTCCGCCACGAGCGAGAAGGCGTACCCCTCGGCTTCCGCGAAGGCCCGGAGGGTGAACTTGCTGTCCACCGAGACGGCGACGACCTCGGCGCCGGCGCGAGAGAACACGTCCCAGCGGTCACGGATCTCCGAGAGCTCGCTTGTGCAGATCCCGGAGAACGCGAAGGGATAGAACACGACGACCACGGGCCTGCCGCGCAACGCGGAGAGCCGAACGGGCTCACCGAATTGATTCGGGAGCTCGAAGTCGGGGGCCTCGTCGCCGAGATGGGGAGGGTGAGCTGGAAAAGCGTCGGTCACTTCTTGCGCGCCAGGCGCGTGGCGTGCCAATCCTTCGAGACGCCGGCTGTGGACGTCGAATGGAGGCCCGCTGTCGGAGCCGCTTCCTGGACCTCGCTCGGGGGCACATAGCCGTCCCGCCCCTGCTTGGGGGTCAGGAGCCAGACGACACCGCGGTCCTCGAGGGTGGTCTGGGCGTCGACGAGCATGTCCACGAGGTCGCCGTCGCCGTCGCGCCACCACACGACGACCGCATCGACGACGTCGTGCTCTTCCTCGTCAAGGAGCTCGGAGCCCACCCGGTCCTCGATGGCCTCCCTGAGGCCGAAGTCGACGTCCTCGTCGTAGCCGAACTCCTGGATCAGGTCTCCCCCCTTGAAACCCAATCGCTCCGCCACATTGCTTTCCGCGGCGGTGTCGGTCTCGCCCACGTTCTCCTCCTCTAGCAGACCCCGCTCGCCTTGTGCCGCGGGGAATGTATCTATAAGCCAACACCGTTTGGCGCGTAGCATCAAGCGCACGCGCTGCGCGCGCCCGGCCCGCGCCGCTAGAGTGACAGGGAGCGCGCCGCTGCTCCGGCTGGGGAACCCGGCTGCCTGATGAGGGGCGCTTACACGAAAATGGGCCTGAACTTGAGGCCCAGCAACGATACTGCCCGGCGTCCGGCAGCCACCAGCTGGCGGTCCTACGGGCTCGAAGAGAGGTTTTGGACGTGTCTGTAGGAGAGGAAACCTCGCACATCCTCAGCGGCCTGACGAACCAGCTGCCGGACCGCGACCCTGAAGAGACCGCCGAGTGGATCGAGTCTCTCGACGCCCTGATCGAACAGCAGGGCACCGAGCGCGCGCAATACATCATGCGCAGCCTCCTCCAGCGAGCGGGATCGCGGAGTGTGGGCGTTCCCATGGTCACGACGACGGACTTCGTGAACACGATCCCCGCGGACCAGGAGCCCGAGTACCCGGGCAATGAAGAATACGAGCGCCGCTACCGCGCCTACATGCGCTGGAACGCCGCGATCATGGTGCACCGCGCGCAGCGCCCCGGTATCGGCGTGGGCGGCCACATCTCTACCTACGCGGGCGCCGCGACGCTCTACGAGGTGGGCTTCAACCACTTCTTCCGCGGCAAGGACCACCCCGGCGGCGGCGACCAGGTCTTCTTCCAGGGCCACGCCTCCCCCGGGATGTATTCGCGCGCATTCATGGAGGGCCGCCTGTCCGAGCAGGACCTCGACGGCTTCCGCCAGGAGAAGTCGCAGGAGGGCCACGCGCTCTCCTCCTACCCGCACCCGCGCATGATGCCGGAGTTCTGGGAGTTCCCGACCGTGTCCATGGGCATCGGTCCGATGAACGCGATCTACCAGGCGCAGACGAACCGTTACCTCCACAACCGCGGTCTCAAGGACACGTCCGACCAGCACGTGTGGGCCTTCCTCGGCGACGGCGAGATGGACGAGCCCGAGAGCCGCGGCCTCCTGCAGCTCGCCGCGAACGACAACCTCGACAACCTCACGTTCGTGGTCAACTGCAACCTCCAGCGCCTCGACGGGCCCGTGCGCGGCAACGGCAAGATCATCCAGGAGCTCGAGGCGTTCTTCCGCGGCGCGGGCTGGAACGTCATCAAGGTCATCTGGGGCCGCGAGTGGGACGCCCTGCTCAAGAAGGACGACAACGGCCAGCTCGTGAAGGTCATGAACGAGACGCTGGACGGCGACTACCAGACCTACAAGGCGGAGTCCGGCGGGTTCGTCCGCGAGCACTTCTTCGGCAAGACGCCGGAGACCAAGGAGCTCGTGGCGGACTACTCCGACGAGCAGATCTGGAACCTCAAGCGCGGCGGCCACGACTACTGGAAGGTCTACGCCGCGTACAAGGCCGCGACGGAGTTCCGTGGCAAGCCCACGGTCATCCTCGCCATGACGGTCAAGGGCTACGGCCTGGGCCCGCACTTCGAGGGCCGCAACGCGACCCACCAGATGAAGAAGATGACGCTCCAGGACCTCAAGGACTTCCGCGACCACCTGCGGATCCCGATCTCTGACGAGCAGCTCGAGGCCGATCCCTACCAGCCGCCGTACTACCACCCCGGCGCCGACGCCCCCGAGATCGAGTACCTGATGCAGCGCCGCAAGGCACTGGGCGGCTTCCTCCCGGAGCGCCGCGACCCGCACCGCGCCATCGCGCTGCCATCGGAGAAGTCGTTCGAGGTGGCCAAGCGCGGCTCGGGCAAGCAGCAGGCCGCGACCACCATGGCGTTCGTCCGCCTGCTCAAGGACCTCATGCGGGACAAGGACTTCGGCAAGCGCATCGTGCCGATCGTCCCGGACGAGGCGCGCACGTTCGGCATGGACGCGTTCTTCCCGACCGCGAAGATCTACAACCCGAAGGGCCAGAACTACCTCTCGGTGGACCGCGACCTCGTGCTCGCGTACAAGGAGGCGCCTGAGGGCCAGATCCTGCACGCCGGCATCAACGAAGCCGGCTCGATCGCCGCGTTCACGGGGGCAGGAACCGCCTACGCGACGCACGACGAGACGCTCGTCCCGGTCTACGTCTTCTACTCGATGTTCGGCTTCCAGCGCACGGGCGACGGGATCTGGGCGGCTGCGGATCAGATGGCGCGCGGCTTCATCATCGGCGCGACCGCGGGCCGCACGACGCTCACCGGCGAAGGCACCCAGCACGCGGACGGCCACTCGCCGCTCCTCGCGTCGACGAACCCGGCCGTCGTGACCTACGACCCCGCCTACGGATACGAGATCGGTCACATCGTGAAGGCCGGCATCGAGCGCATGTACGGCGGGAACCACCCGGATCCCAACGTCATGTACTACCTCACCGTCTACAACGAGCCGATCGTCCAGCCGGCCGAGCCGGAGGAGCTCGACGTCAAGGGCCTGCTCAAGGGCATCTACCTGCTCTCGCCGGCCAAGATCGACGGCCCGCGGACCCAGCTCCTCGCCTCGGGCGTGTCGGTCCCGTGGGCCATCGAGGCGCAGCGGATCCTCGCCCAGGAGTGGGGCGTCTCCGCGGACGTCTGGAGCGTCACGTCGTGGACCGAACTCCGCCGCGACGGCCTCGCCGCCGAGGCCGAGGCATTCCTCAACCCGGGCCAAGAGCCGCGCGTGCCGTTCGTCGCGCAGCAGCTCGCGGGCGCGACCGGGCCGATCGTCGCCGTCACGGACTACATGAAGGCCGTGCCTGACCAGATCCGCCAGTTCCTCCCGAACGAGTTCGCGACGCTCGGCGCGGACGACTTCGGCTTCGCGGACACCCGCGCCGCCGCTCGACGGTACTTCCACATCGACAGCCACTCCGTGGTGGTCCGCGCGCTCCAGATGCTCGCGCGCCGCGGCGAGGTCGATTCCGATGCGCCGCGCCAGGCGTTCGAGCGTTACCGGCTGCGCGATGTCAACGCTGGCACCACGGGCAACGCGGGCGGCGACAGCTAGCCTTCCGTCCCCGACCGCACCGCGAACGACGGCGGCGCTCCCCAACACGGGTGCGCCGCCGTCGTCGTACGTCCCCCAGGGTGCGGCGCCGTCGTCGTCCGCTTGTAGCCTTCGCACAAATTCGGGCGACGACGGCGCGCAGCCTATGCTCTTCACATGTCCCAGCAGACGCACGCGTCCGGAGGCACTCGGCGGGGCCGGCTCAAGGCCGCCCCGGCGAAGGCCGAGACGCTCAAGAAGCTGCGCAGCAGCGTCGGCCAGCTGTCAACGACCACCACGCGGGAGCTCGAGCGCGCGCTCCCCTGGTACGGCCGCCTGAGCGCGGACGAGCGCTCGGCCCTCGGCCTCGTGGCGCAGAACGGCATCGCCGCGTTCGTCACGTGGTACGAGCGGCCGACGCTCCCGTCGTGGGTCCTCTCCGACGTCTTCGGGAACGCGCCCACCGAGCTCACCCGCTCGATCAGCCTCCAGAAGGCGCTCCAGCTCATCCGCATCGTGGTCGAGGTCGTCGAGGACCAGGTGCCGAACCTCGCGTCGGAGGAGGACCAGCCGGCGCTCCGCGAGGCCGTGCTCCGCTACTCTCGCGAGGTCGCGTTCGCGGCGGCGGACGTCTACGCGCGGGCCGCCGAAACGCGCGGCTCATGGGACACGCGGCTTGAGGCGCTCATTGTCGACGCGATCCTGCGCGGGGAGAACACGGACGCCCTGCGTTCCCGCATCGCAGCGCTCGGCTGGAAGGCGCAGGAGCGCTTCCTCGTCATGGTCGGCGGCTCGCCGCTCGAGCCGAGCCCGAGCTACGTGGGCGAGGTGCGGCGCATGGCGGGGCGCTACGCGCAGGACGCGCTCGTGGGCATCCAGGGCGATCGCCTCATCCTCATCCTCGGCGGGGTTGCCGAGGATGAGACCGCCTACGCGCGGCTGAGCGAGATCTTCGCGCCCGGCCCGGTCGTGTTCGGCCCGCAGGCCGAGAGCATCCCCGAAATCAGCGCGTCCGCGCAGGCGGCGTTCGCCGGGCTCTCCGCGGCCCGCGCGTGGCCCAACGCACCGCGACCCGTGGCTGCGGACGATCTCCTCCCCGAGCGGGTTGTCGCGGGCGACGACGCGGCGCGCCGTGCGCTCGTCCAGAAGATCTACCGCCCGCTCCTCGCGGCCTCGAACGGGCTCGTCGAGACGCTGAGCGCGTACCTCGAGCTCGGGCACTCGCTCGAGGCGACCGCGCGCGAGCTCTTCGTGCACGCGAACACGGTCCGCTACCGGCTGCGGCGCGTGTGCGACGTCACCGGATGGGACCCACTCCTGCCCCGCGAGGCGTTCGTCCTGCAGACGGCGCTCGTGGTGGGACGCCTCGCCGCGCACCCTCCTGGGCGGGAGAGACCGGCCCGCCAGGGGGCCTGAAACACCCGGCGGGGCACGGACCCTCGTTGTAGACTTCCTACAATCCGCGTTCTGGAGCTTGGTACACGCGGGCACCGCTGGAACTGTCCACCCTTTGGAAAGCTGGAATCGTGCTAGCAATTGTCTGCCCTGGACAGGGCTCCCAGACGCCGGGCTTCTTGTCGCCGTGGCTCGAGCTGCCCTCCGCCGTCGAGCACCTCGGCTCGCTCGGCGAGGTGGTCGGGCTCGACCTCGTGGCGCACGGGACGACCTCGACGGAAGAGACCATCAAGGACACGGCTGTCGCGCAGCCCCTCATCGTTGCCGCCGGCCTCGTGGCCGCCCGCACCCTCTTCGACGTCGAGCTCTCGAAGCTCCCGGTCGTGCTCGCCGGCCATTCTGTCGGCGAGATCACGGCCTCGGCCCTCGCGGGAGTCCTGAGCGAGGCGGACGCCATGAAGTTCGTGGGCGTCCGCGCCCGCGAGATGGCCAAGGCCGCCGCCGTGACTCCGACCGGCATGAGCGCGGTCGTGGGCGGCGACCCGGACGAGGTCCTCAAGGCGATCGACGCGAGCGGCGCCTCGCCCGCCAACGTCAACGGAGGCGGCCAGGTCGTCGCGGCCGGGACGCTCGAGCAGCTCGCGAACCTCGCCGAGAACCCGCCCGCGAAGGCGCGCGTCATTCCGCTCAAGGTCGCCGGCGCGTTCCACACCCGGCACATGGCCCCCGCGGTCGCGGCGCTCGAGGAGCTGCGGCCCAGCCTCGGCGTGACCGATCCGGCCGTGCCGCTCCTCTCCAACTTCGACGGCCGCGAGGTCGTCTCGGGCCCCGCCGCGATCGAGAGCCTCGTCGCGCAGGTCTCGCGCCCGGTCCGCTGGGACCAGTGCATGGAGACCATGAAGAGCCTCGGCGTGACCGGGCTCATCGAGCTTGCCCCGGCCGGTACGCTCACGGGACTCGCGAAGCGCGCGCTCCCGGGCGTCAAGGCCGTCGCGGTCAAGACCCCGGCGGATCTCTCTGCGGCGCTCGAGCTGTTTGCCGCAGATGCCGAGCAAAACCCTTCAACGGAAGATGAGACGGTATGAGCGTCCCCACGCTGCGCCAGACCCAGACCCGCGAGCACTCGCGCATCATCGGACTCGGCGTGTATCGCCCGTCCGTGATCGTGACGAACGACGACGTGTGCCAGTGGATCGACTCCTCGGATGAGTGGATCCGGCAGCGCACCGGCATCGTGACCCGCCACCGCGCCCCGGCCGAGGTCGAGCTCATCGACATGGCGGAGGCCGCCGCGCGCGAGGCCCTCGAGCGGGCCGGGATCGAGGGATCCCAGCTCGGGGCCGTGATCGTCTCCACGGTCACGCATCCCTATGCGACCCCCTCGGCCGCCGCCCTCCTGTGCGACCGTATTGGCGCGACGCCAGCCCCCGCATACGACATCTCCGCTGCATGCGCCGGCTACTGCTACGGGATCGCCCAAGCGGACTCGCTCGTCCGCTCCGGGGCCGCCGAGTACGTGCTCGTGGTCGGCGCGGAGAAGCTGAGCGACTTCATCGACAACAGCGAGCGGAGCATCTCGTTCCTGCTCGGCGACGGCGCGGGCGCGGTCGTCATCGGCCCGTCCGAGACGCCGGGCATCGGGCCCTCCATCTGGGGCTCGGACGGCAGCAAGTGGAACACGATCGGGATGACGCACTCGCTGCTCGACGTGCGCGATCTCTCCGACGAGGCCGAGCGCGACGGCGCAGGGAACGCTGCGGCCGTGCTCGGCACCGAGGCGAAGATCTGGCCGACGCTCCGTCAGGACGGCCAGTCGGTTTTCCGGTGGGCCGTCTGGGAGATGGCCAAGGTCGCGAAGCGCGCTCTCGACGCCGCTGGAGTCAAGCCGGAGGACCTCGCGGCGTTCGTGCCGCATCAGGCGAACATGCGTATCATCGACGAGATGGTCAAGCAGCTCAAGCTGCCGGAGAGCGTCGTCGTCGGCCGCGACATTGCGGACGCCGGCAACACGTCGGCGGCGTCGATCCCGCTTGCCACCCACCGGCTTCTTCAGGAGAATCCCGAACTGAGCGGCAAGCTCTCGCTCCAGATCGGCTTCGGCGCCGGGCTCGTGTTCGGCGCTCAGGTAGTCACCCTCCCGTAGTCCCCCAGCGCGCCGGACGGAAACGCCCGGCGCGTGAGAAACCAAGCCGCACAAGCGGCTTGCCCAGCCCGCCGGCGCGAGCCGGCGAACCAGAAAAGGAGCCGACATGGCTAGCAATGAAGAGATCCTCGCCGGCCTGGCCGAGATCATCAACGAGGAGACCGGTCTGGCCCCCGAGGCCGTCCAGCTGGAGAAGTCCTTCACCGATGACCTCGACATCGACTCGATCTCGATGATGACCATCGTCGTGAACGCCGAGGAGAAGTTCGGCGTGCGCATCCCCGACGAGGAGGTCAAGAACCTCTCGACCGTCGGCGACGCCGTGGACTTCATCTCCAAGGCTCAGGCCTGACCTTTCCTCCCCGACGGCCGGTACCCCTCAGGTGCCGGCCGTCTGCTCCATCCTGACGGCCGTCACGGCTCGAAGACTCGTCGAAAGAGGGAATCATGGCCCGCAAAGTTGTCATCACCGGCCTCGGCGCCACGACCCCTGTGGGCGGCGACGTCCCGACGCTGTGGCAGAACGCGCTCAAGGGAGTCTCCGGCGTCGTCCGGCTAACCGACGACTGGGTCGAGGAATACGACCTCCCCGTGAAGATCGCGGCCAGGCTCGCGGTGCCTGCGGAAGACGTCCTCGGGCGCGTCGAGATGAAGCGCATGGACCCATCCACGCAGTACGGCGTCATCGCGGCGCGCGAGGCGTGGAAGGACTCTGGGATCGAGGAAATCGATCACGATCGCCTCGCCGTGGCCTTCGCGACGGGGATCGGCGGCGTGTGGACGCTGCTCAGCGCCTGGGACACGCTCAAGGACAAGGGGCCCCGACGGGTCCTCCCCATGACCGTGCCGATGCTCATGCCGAACGGCGTGGCCGCGGCCGTGAGCCTCGACCTCGGGGCGCGCGCCGGCGCCCACACTCCCGTCTCGGCGTGTGCGTCCGGCACGGAGGCCATGGCCGTGGGCCAAGAGCTCATCCGGGCCGGCAAGGCCGACGTGGTCATGGTGGGCGGCGCCGAGGCGGCCATCCATCCCATGCCGCTCGCGGCGTTCGCGTCGATGCAGGCGCTCTCGAAGCGCAATGACGATCCCGAGCATGCCTCGCGCCCGTACGACATCGATCGCGACGGCTTTGTGATGGGCGAGGGCGCGGGAGCGCTCGTGCTCGAGGCCGAGGAGCACGCGCGGGCTCGCGGCGCCCGGATCTACGCCGAGCTCGCGGGCACGTCGGTGACGGCCGACGCCTACCACATCACCGCGCCGGACCCGGAGGGACTCGGAGCAACGCGCGCGCTCAAGGCAGCGATGTTCGACGCCCGCGTCCAGCCCGAGGACATTGTTCACATCAACGCCCACGCAACGTCCACCCCGGTGGGCGACAAGCCCGAGTACACGGCTCTCCGGGCCGCCCTCGGCACACACATCGACAACGTTGCCGTTTCCGCAACGAAGTCCCAGATGGGCCACTTGCTCGGGGCCTCTGGCGCCGTCGAGGCGGTCCTGACGGTTCTCGCGGTCTACGACCGCAAGGCCCCGGCGACCATCAACCTCGACCACCAGGATCCGGAGATCCCGCTCAACGTCGTGACGACTGCGCGCGAGCTGCCGCAGGGCGACATCGTTGCGCTGAGCAACTCGTTCGGCTTCGGCGGCCACAACGCGGTCATCGTGGTCCGCAACCACTGACCGCGCACGGTTCGGGCGCTGCTGCTTGACGACTGCGGCACGACAAACGGCCGTGGGGCCCGCCGAACTGGCAGGACCCACGGCCGTTGCGCGATGGGGATAGTCTCGGCGCCGGGTCAGCGCCCGGCGCGGGCTTGCCTAGCCGACCTGGTGCAGCCAGCGCACGGGAGCGCCCTCGGCGGCGTGCCGGAACGGCTCGAGCTCCTCGTCCCACGCCTCACCGAGGGCCAGGGAGAGCTCGTGGAACACGACGGCCGGGTCGCCGGCGCCCGATTCGTAGGCGTACCGGATGCGATCCTCGGTCACCATGATGTTTCCGTGGACGTCGGTCGTCGCGTGGAAGATCCCGAGCTCGGGGGTGTGCGACCACCGCGCCCCGTCGACGCCGGGGCTCGGCTCCTCCGTGACCTCGTAACGAAGGTGGGCCCATCCGCGCAGGGAGGACGCCAATTGAGCCCCCGTGCCGGGCGCGCCGACCCACGAGAGCTCGGCCCGGAACATTCCGGGCGCAGCTGGCTGAGCCGTCCACTCGAGATCTGTCCTCTTCTCGACGACGGAGCCAATAGCCCACTCAACGTGCGGGCACAGCGCACTCGGTGACGAGTGCACGAACAGCAGACCACGTGTCATCACTGCAGACATTCCATCCTCCATCACTGTCGGTACGTCTTCCCCTACGACCGTCAGCACATGGAGCGTGTGATCCTGTGGCAATTCAGTTTTTCTTGGCCAGAATGCGAAAGCATCGCACACGGCCGCCACGGTCATTCTGCCGGACGGTTGGCGATTCCGCCAGCACCAGCCCGCGACACGCGGCGTGTCTTGCGGCGTGTCGTCCGGTCCAGCCCCCGGCCTTCAGGCTCGCGGATGGGCCTGGACGTAGCTCGCCCGGAGCCTCTCGACCGAGACGTGGGTGTAGAGCTGGGTCGTCGCGAGGCTCGAGTGGCCGAGCAGCTCCTGAACAGATCGCAGGTCCGCTCCACCGTCCAGCAGGTGGGTCGCCGCCGTATGCCGTAGGGCGTGCGGCCCGCTCGCCGCGGTGTCTCCGAGGGCTCGAAGCGCGGCGTCGACCGTCTCCCGGGCCTGACGCTGGCCGAGCCTCCCGCCGCGCCTGCCGAGGAAGAGCGCGGCCCCGCTCTCGGCCGTGAGGAGCGCACCGCGCGCCCCGCTCCAGCGGACGACGGCGTTCGCGGCCGGCACGCCGAACGGCACCGTGCGCTCCTTGTTGCCCTTCCCGAGGACTCGCAGCGTGCGGGCCGAGAGGTCGACGTCGTCGAGGTCGAGGCCCACGAGCTCCGAGACGCGGATCCCGGTTGCATACAGCAGCTCGAGGAGTGCCCAATCACGGACGGCGACCGGATCCCCGCCCTCGGCTGCGGAGGCGAGGGCCGAGAGCAGGCGGCGGGCCTGCTCGGCGTGGAGCACTTCGGGAAGGCCTCCGTGACGCTTGGGAGACGCGAGCCGCAGCGCCGGATCCATCTCGAGCAGGCCTTCGCGCACGGCCCATGACGTGAAAGACCGGACGGCCGCGGAACGGCGGGCAAGGGTGGCCCGCGACAGGCCTTCCTCGCTCTGCCTGCCGAGCCACCGCCGGAGGCTTGCGAGCCCGACGTCGCCGAGCTCGCGTGCGCCGTCCTGTTGGGCGGAGCTAAGCATCGACACGAGATCGCCCTCGTAGGCGCGGACGGTGTGCTCGGATCTGCCCCGTCCGAGCGCGAGGTACCGCAGGAAACCCTCGAGGGGTTCGCGCAGCCCGCGGGCGAGAGGATGGTGATCGTGCACAAAGCCACTGTGGCCGCCCGCCTCCGGCGGGACAAGCCGACACCCTTCTCGTAACACGAACGAGACCGGGAGAGCCCGTCGGGGCTCGGCCGTTCCGAGGAGACTGGGCGCCCGCCGCCGTGCTCACCGCCCCGTGCGGCGCCAGCCCGCGCCCGAGTCGGCGCACAGGCCCAGGAGCTGGAGCCTGCCGAGCCCGGCGCGAACCTGCGCGGGCTTGAGCCCGGCGACATTGGCGAGCCGCTCGATCGTCGTTCCCTGTTTCAGGGGAAGTGCGTCGAGCAGGAGAACGTCCTCAACCGACAGCCCGTCGTGGACGGCCCGCTTGCCCGACTTTTCCGAGGCGAGACCCGCACCGATGGGCGCGAGGAGCTCGTAGACCTCCTCGACGTCCGTCACGCAGACCGCCCCTGCCTCTCGAAGGAGGCGATGGCAGCCCGCCGAGCTCGCGGAGTACACCGACCCGGGGACGGCCGCGACCGGGCGGGCGAGGTCCGCCGCGTGGTTGGCGGTGCTCAGCGCGCCGGAGCGATAGTTTGCCTCGACCACCACAGTCGCGCCTGCGAGGGCAGCGATAAGCCGATTCCGGCGCAGGAACCGGTGCCGCGTCGGCGCCCCACCGGGCGGAAGCTCGGAGACGAGCAGCCCCTGCCGCGCAATCGTGCGCAGGAGCTCTTCGTTGCCGGCCGGATAGTAGCGGTCGAGACCTCCGGCCATGACCGCGACAGTCGGCAACGCGAAGGCCTCCGAGACAAGAGCCGCGCGGTGAGCCTGCGCGTCGATGCCATACGCTCCTCCACTGATCACTGTCACCCCGCGGTCCACGAGGCCCTTGGAGATCTCGCCGGCGACGCTGAGCCCGTAAGGGGTTGCATCGCGAGACCCCACGACGGCCGCGCAGCGGCGCACCTCCGGAAGATCCTCCTCCCCACGGGCCCAGAGCGCGATCGGCGCCTGGGCCCCGAGATCGGCGAAGCCTTCGGGCCACTCCGGATCCTCGGGAATGAGTAGCCTGCCACCAAAGCGGGCGATGGTCTCGAGGTCCCGCTGTGGCGCGAGATCCGGCACTCGCGCCTTCCAACGCTCCTGAGCGCTCGCGAGCCCCTCCCACGACTTGCCCCCTCCGCCGAGGACCAGGCTCCCGACCGCGGCGTCGAGCCGCGGGTCAGGACCCACGCGTGCCGTGGCGATGGCCAAGGCGTCCGAGGGACCGAGGACGGCCACGAGAGCAGCCCCTGTGGCGTCGCCAGGCTCCATGAGACGCGTGAGCGCGGCCCTGGCCATCCGCGCCGGAGCGAGGGCGTCTCGCTCGCGCGGGGCGCCGAGCCCGCCTCCCCGAATCTGGACTCCCCCGGTCATGCCGCCGTCTCCGCCGTGCGAAGAAGGAGGGCCTGCCCGATCTCGTCGTCCCCGGGACGGTCTACCTCCGCGAGGTCCGCGATGGTCCACGCAATCCTCAACACCCTGTCGAAGCCTCGCGCGGTGAGCGTCTGGGCCACCATCGCCTTCTCGAGCGGACGGGTCGTGGTTTGCGCGAGCCGAAGAGCGCCGCGAAGCAAGCGGCCCGGCGCGTCGGCGTTCGTTCCGAATCCGTACGGCCGGAGCCGCTCGGCCTGCCGGTCCCTCGCCTTGCGGACCCGCGCGGCGACGTCCGCCGATGACTCCGCCGGTGCCCCCACGCTCAGGTCGACCATCGAGACGCGCCGCACCGCGAGCTGGATGTCCACCCGATCGAGCAGCGGGCCCGAGAGCTTGGCCTTGTACCGTCGGCGCACCTGTGGCGTGCATGTGCAGTTGAGTCCCTTGCCCGTGGACTGACCGCACGGACACGGGTTCGCCGCGAGGACGAGTTGGAAGCGCGCCGGGTACGTGGCCTCACCCGCCGCCCGATCGATCCTGACCACGCCGCTTTCGAGGGGCTGGCGTAGCGACTCGAGGGCACGCGATTCGAACTCCGGCGCCTCGTCGAGGAACAGCACTCCGCGGTGCGCGCGAGAGGCCGCCCCGGGGCGGGGAAATCCCTGCCCTCCCCCAACAATCGACGCCCTCGTTGCCGTGTGGTGCGGGTTCTCGAACGGGGGCCGGCGCACGAGCTCGCGCGTGGCGCTCGGATGGCTCGAGAGCGAGTGGATAGCCGTGACCTCCATCGCGGCCTCGTCGTCGAGTTCTGGGAGGATCCCTGGCAGCCGCTCTGCGAGCATCGTCTTACCAGCGCCAGGCGGCCCCATCATGAGCAGATGGTGCCCGCCCGCCGCGGCAACCTCGAGGGCCGCCCGGGCTTCGTGCTGGCCCGCGACGTCTCGCAGGTCGAGGCTCCCGCTGCGTGGTTCCGCCTCGACGCTGTGATCGGCCTGGCCACTCGGCCTCGTCTCCCGCTCGGGCAGAACCACGTTGATCGGATCCGCGCCGAAATCCAGGACCAGGCTGCCGAGCGATTCGTAGCCATGGACCCGGGCCCCGGGCACGAGCCGTGCCTCGGGTGCGTTCTCCGCCGCGACGATCACCTCGGGATAGCCCGCCCGCACCGCCGCCATGACCGCCGGCAGGATACCCTGGATGGGGCGCAGGCGGCCGTCGAGGCCGAGCTCGGCGATGAAGACCGCCTCGGCCGGAGGCCTGATGTCCCCCGCGGCCGCAAGCGCGGCAATGGCGATCGCCAAATCGAACGCCGTGCCCCGCTTCGGCAGGGACGCTGGGATGAGATTCACGGTGATCTTCCGGCGGCTGAGCGGGAGCCCCGAGTTCTGCGCAGCCGACCGAACCCGCTCCTTCGCCTCGTTGAGCGCCGAGTCCGGCAGACCCAGCAGGACGAACGCCGGCAGCGTCTGCCCGATATCCGCCTCGACCTCGACCACGTAGCCGTTGAGCCCCACGAGGCCGATCCCGAGCGCGCGGCCCACGGAAGTCACGCGACGCCCCGAAGGTGCTCGAGGACGGGCATCTCGAGCCCGGCTCCCGTCACGGCGATGACGTCGACGCGCCGCGCGACGTGCGCCACGGGATGCTCGCGGGCCCACGCTGAGGCGAGCCTCGCCACGCGACCCAGCTTGATGGCGTCGACCGCCTCGAAGGGGTGCCCGTACGCCCACGACGACCGCGTCTTGACCTCGACCGCGACCAGCACGCCGCCGTCGAGCGCCACGAGGTCAAGCTCCCCGTCCTTGCACCGCCAGTTCCGGTCGAGGATGACCACCCCGCCGGCCTTGAGATAGTCCTCGGCGAGCCGCTCTCCGCGCTGCCCGAGCCTGTCTTTCGCCCTCATGCGTCCAGCCTGCCCCGGAACCGCAGACGGATCCGGCCGTGCGGCGCCTATGTGGACCATGCGCCCGAAAGAGTTCTGTGGAGGACCATACGCGCCCGCCAGACGAGCCGATTCAACGCCCCGAGGCCACGCGGGGCCGTGACGGGGAAGTCATCGAATCGACAGTGCGCACCCGCAATTCGCACGCTTTCGGTCATCTGTTCCAAGGACCTTGAGGTTTATCCATCGAAGCGCGTTAATCGTCGCCATGAGCGTCATTACCTGGGCGGCAGACCAGCTGGACAGCTGGTCGAAGGGCCGACATCCCAGCCCTGCAGACAGCCGGCACCTGATCGGCTCGTGGGCGGCGAAGAGCCTGCTGCAGTACTTCGCCGTCGAATGGATCGTCTTCCTGTCGTGGAGCGACTACGCATACTGGCGGAACGTCGTGAGCGACCTCGGCGCGCGCGGATGCCATTCGGTGGACGGCCAGACGACGTGTCGCTCGGCCTTCGTCGCCGCAGATCTCTCCTTCATCCTCATCGGCGTAGGCGTGGCCGTCGCCGCCCTGCTCATCACCTCGACCGTTCTGCGCGTGGGCGGCCACTTCGCGGAGCACGAGAAGGAGGTTCGCCTCTCGCGGGCCGCGGGCCAGGCCGATCTTCCCGCGACGAAGCGTCTCATCCGCCACCTCGGCGGCGAGCACGAGGGCGGCGAGCTCACGCGGGCTCACCACCTCACGACCGCGACGCGATTCTTCATGGCCGTCGCGGGGCTCGCAGTCGTGGGGGTCGGCGTGTTCCCTGAGGACTTCTACGCCGCGGACGGCAGGCCGTGGGCCCATATGATCAGCACGGCGGTGTTCCTGGTCTGCGCCGTCGTCACGCTCTCGCTGCTCGGCATCCTGTGGCTCGGGCCGCGCCCCGTTGTGGCTTGGATCCTCCTCGGATTGGCAGCAGTCGCCGCGGTCGGGGGAACCTTGTTTCTGATCAAGAACGTGGCGGCGATGGCAGGCCGCCCCGAGGTCCTCGGCGACTTCACGGGACTCTACGAGCGCGGCGTCATCTACGGATTCATCGTGGGCATGGCCGTCATGGGGTGGGCGCTCAGCAGCGGGGCCAATCGGCGCCCCGTCGCCGAAGGCGCGGGAAAGCACCGAGGCTCCGACGACGGCGTCACCTCGCTGAACGGGAAGCGCCGTGCGGACGCCGGGTCGACGACCGGGCCGCTGAGTTCGCCGGCGGCCTGACCGGCCGCCCGCAGGACCGCCTAGTTGCCGAGCGCGTCCTTCGGGAGCGCGAGGTCCTCGACCTTCGGAAGCTCTTCGACATTGACGTCCTTGAACGTGATGACCCGCACGCTCTTGACGAAGCGGGCGCTGCGGTAGACGTCCCACACCCACGCGTCCTGGAGGGTCAGGTCGAAGTACACCTCGCCGTCCGCCGAGCGGGCCTGGAGGTCCACGTGGTTCGCGAGGTAGAAGCGGCGCTCGGTCTCGACGACATAGCTGAACAGCGAGACGACATCCCGGTATTCGCGATAGAGCTGCAGCTCCATGTCGGTCTCATAGTTCTCGAGGTCTTCTGCGCTCATAGTCCTATCTTCCTCCACCCTCGACGGGCTCTCCTGCGAACCCTTCGAGGTTCCAACTGCGGCGGTGCCACACGGTCGGGCCGTACGCCGCCAGGGCGGCACGGTGGTCCGGCGTCGCATAGCCCTTGTTGATGGCCCACCCGAACCGGGGATCGTCCTCCCCGAGCCGCATCATGATGCCATCGCGCTCGACCTTCGCGAGGATACTCGCCGCGGCGACCGCCTGGCACTTGAGGTCCGCCTTGATCATGGTGTGCACGGGCACGGTTGGCGGTGCTGCGACGTCCCCGAAGAGGGCGCTCTGCCCGCCGCGCCCGAGCCAGTCGTAGTTCCCGTCGAGATGGACGACGTCGGGCACAATCCCTGCCGCGGCGATCTCGCCGAGCGCTCGGGTCCCCGCGAGCCGCAGCGCCTCCATGAGCCCAAACTCGTCGATCTCCTCGGCGGCCGCGTGCCCGACGGCGCTCGCGACGCCCCACGACCGCACGAGTGGGACGAGCTCGATCCGCCTCTCCGGGGCGAGGAGCTTGCTGTCGCGCAGCACCGTCCGGGTCCGAACGGTCCGCACGTCGATGACGACGACGCCGACGCTCACCGGCCCGGCGAGGGCCCCGCGGCCCACCTCGTCGCAGCCCGCCACGAGCGGCCCGTACTCGCCCGCGAGACGGCGCACGTACCGCAGCGTCGGCGCGGGTGCGGCAGCTCGCCGTGCGGCGGGCTGCCGTTCGGTGGCGATGGGCTGGAGGGCGGTCACGTTACTTGGGCGAGGGGACGGTGGCAAAGGTGTTCGGATAGTTGCCGAGGGTGCCGAGTCGGTTGAGGGGCCACGCGATGACGGTGGCCTGGCCCTCGATGTCGCTCTTATCGATGAAGCCGTTTCCGGCCTGCGAGGCGTTGTGGAAGCGGGAATCCGATGAGTGATTCCTATTGTCGCCCATGACCCACACCTTGCCAGCGGGCACCGTCACGTCGAACGGCACGGGGCGCGGCACCTCTGCCGGGTTCACATAGGGCTCGTTGAGCGCCACGCCGTTCACCGTGATGTGCTGCTGCGCGTCGCAGCAGACCACATGGTCCCCCGGAAGCCCAATGAGCCGCTTGATGAGGTGCTGCTGGGACGTGTCGGGGAGCAGGCCGATGAATTCGAGGCTCTCCTGGAACCAGTTCTGCTGCGAGTCCGTGGAGGGAGGCAGCCAGCCCTTCGTGTCCTTGAACACGATCACGTCGCCGCGCGTGAGCGCGAAGTTCCGCGGAACCATGAGGTTCACGAAGATCCGGTCGTTCTCCTCGAGGGTGGGGACCATCGACTCGGACGGGATGTAGAACGCCTTGAAGAAGAACGTCTTGATGACGAACGAGAGCACGATCGAGATCACGAGGATGAGCGCGATCTCCCTGAGCAGTGCAAGAATCCCGCCGCGACGCGGCCTGGGTTGATGGCCCGATTCTCCGTCCTCGTGGGGTGCCGCCGCGTCCGCGGCGTCTGGTCCGGTTCCGGCCTCGCGCGTCACTGATGTCCCTTCGTGGTGTTCACCGCTCCAAATCTATCAAGCGGCCAGAGGATCGAGACCGGCTCGCCGATCACCCGATCCGTGCGGATGAGGCCGCCGCCCGGGGCTCCGAGCAGCGACCGCGAGTCGACGGAGTCCGAACGATGGTCGCCGAGCAGCCAGAGCCTCCCGGCGGGCACCACGACGTCGAACTTCATGGTGCTGGGCGCGTCGCCCGGATAGAGATAGGTCTCGTCGAGCGGAGTCCCGTTGACCGTGAGCCGACCGTCCGCGGTGCAGCACTGGACGTGGTCTCCGGCCACGCCGACCACGCGTTTGACGTACACGGTCTCGTTCGGCACGACGCCGAGCCATTCGCCGACGCCCTGGGCGGCGTCGCCAACCCAGCCCCGCCCGCTCTCAAGCGGCGCGAACGAGCCGCGCCCGTCGAACACCACGACGTCTCCCCGCTGCACGGGCCGGCTCGCGAACGCCGTGCGCGAGACCGCGATGCGATCCCCCGGCTGGAACAGCGGCTCCATGGAGCCCGACGGAATGTAGTAGACGTCGATGATGAAGGCGCGGATGAGGCCCCACACGACAAGGGCAGCGAGCACCGCGAGAAGAACCGAGCGCCAGCCCAGAAGTCTGGACCGGCGCTCGGTACGGGTGCCGCGTTCGGAGTCTGACTGAACGGTCACGACGCTTTGGCGGCGGAAAGCCGTGAGGCTTTACTTGGAGGCGGTGTAGTCGCGCTTCTCCTTGATCTTCGCGGCCTTGCCGCGGAGCTCACGCATGTAGTACAGCTTGGCGCGGCGAACGTCACCCTTGGTCACGACCTCGATCTTGTCGATGATCGGGGAGTGAACAGGGAACGTGCGCTCGACGCCCACACCGAAGGAGACCTTGCGGACCGTGAACGTCTCGCGGACGCCGTGGCCCTGACGGCCCACGACGAAGCCCTGGAAGACCTGCACGCGGGAGTTCTTGCCTTCGATGATGTTGACGTGCACCTTGATGGTGTCGCCCGGCGCGAACGTCGGGATGTCGGAACGCAGGGACGCGGCGTCAACCGAGTCGAGAATGTGCATAGTGCTTCTCCTGGCGAATGCCACAGGTCAATCGCTTCAGTCACGGGCCTAGGCGGCCCGAACTCTCGCCCGCCGTGCCGATGATCCGTCAGGCGGGACGCCCCATCCGTTGGCCGGCTCCCCTGTGGCAGAGTCCGGGCCCGGCGGGCGCAACGCTCTATTCTGCCACGCGCGAACCCCGCCGCGCGAATCGTCGCCCTCGCGCGGATCGCCGCACAACGGGCGACGGCGCGCGGTTCAGTGCCGCTCGAGGCGACCGTCGACGACGTCGTACCCCAGCTCAGCCAACACGGCGCGCTCCTCCCGGCCGAACCCACTCGCGTCGACCCCGACGAGGAGCTCGGGGCGACGGCCGGCCGTGCGGCGCAGCTGCTGCTCGCGCCGCCACCGCGCGATGAGCCCATGGTTCCCGCTCAAGAGGACCTCGGGCACGTCGTGACCGCGCCACGACGAGGGCTTCGTGTACACCGGATACTCGAGCAACCCATCGGAGTGCGACTCCTCGACGAGCGATTCGGGGTTGCCCACAACGCCAGGCAGGAGCCGCCCGATGGCCTCGACCATCGCCATGACGGCGACCTCGCCCCCGTTGAGCACGTAGTCGCCGAGGCTCACGGGGCGGACGCGGAATCGCTCGCCGGCCCACTCGAGGACCCGCTCGTCGATCCCCTCATAGCGCCCGCACGCGAACGTGAGCGTGGGCTCCTCGGCGAGCTCGTACGCGAGGGCCTGCGTGAACACCTCGCCGGCGGGCGAGGGGACGATGAGGGTGGGCTTCCGCTCCGCAGCTTCGAGGGAGGAGAGCACCGCCTCGAGCGCGAGGCCCCACGGCTCGGGCTTCATGACCATGCCCGCGCCGCCGCCGTAAGGCGTGTCATCGACCGTGCGGTGCCGGTCGAAGGCGAAATCGCGGAGGTCGTGCACGTCGAGCTGCAGCAGCCCGTCCTCCTGCGCGCGGCCCAGGAGGGAAAGCTTGAGCGGCGCGAGGTACTCCGGGAAAATGCTGACGACGTCGATGCGCACTAGAGTTCCTCGCCGCGCGCGGCATTCCCGCCGTCGTCAGCGCTCGCGCTGTCCGCGCCGTCGTCGTCCGCGATCTCGGCCTCAGTGTTCAGCTCGAAGAGTCCGGGCGGAGGCACGACGACGACGTAGCCCCCCTCGACGTCGACCTCGGGAACGATCTCGTCGACGAAAGGCACGAGCACCTCGCCCGAGGGCGTGTCCACGACAAGCAGGTCCTGCGCGGGCATGACCTGGAGGGCGGAGACGGTGCCGACAGCGCGGCCGTCGACGCGCGCCTCGAGCCCCACGAGCTCGTGCTCGTACCAGCCCTCGTCATGCGACTCCTCGAGCTCCTCGGTCTCGATCGAGAGCGTGGCCCCGCGGAGCTCCTCGGCGCGGTTGCGGTCGGGGACCTCCTCGAAGCCGAGCACGAGGATGTCCTTGTTCCAGCGGGCCGAGCGGACGGTGAGCGCGCCGTGGGAGGCGGGGTCGACGTCGAACGCGGCGCCCCGCACAAAACGCTCCTCGGGCGCGTCGGTGAGGACCTGTACGGTCACCTCGCCGCGGATTCCGTGCGGCTTGCCGATGCGTGCGACGCGCAGCTTCATGGCGTGTCCCTTCCTGATGCTGGACGGTCTGAGCGGGCCGGTCTGAGCGGGCCTGTCTGTGCGGGCCTGTCTGTGCTGGCTCGGCATGACCAGCACCTCGTCATGAAAAAAGGCTCCGGCCCCTCAGCCTTCCAATCGGGCGGAGGGGCCGGAGCCTCATACTCGTGGCTGCAGGCCTGTGCCTGAAGCTATGCGCCTAGCGGCGGCGGTCCGTGTCGACGACGTCGACGCGCACCGACTCACCGTCGGCGAGGGCCGCGACCACGGTGCGCAGTGCGCGGGCGGTCCGGCCCTGACGGCCGATCACTCGGCCCAGATCGTCCTGGTGGACGCGGACCTCGAGGACGTCGCCGCGGCGGCTGCTCTTCGCCTCAACCGCCACGTCATCCGGATTGTCCACGATCCCTCGGACGAGGTGCTCGAGTGCGTCGGCCAGCAACTACTCAGCCTCGGTGGTCTCGGCCGCGGCCGCGTCGGCGGACTCGGCCTTCGCTGCCTTGGGGGCCTCGGGAAGGATCACGGAATCCTTCTCGGGGGCCACGAACGGCTCCTTGCCCTTCGGGTACCGGAGCGTACCCTCCTGGCCCGGGAGGCCCTTGAACTTCTGCCAGTCGCCGGTCACCTTGAGCAGGGCAAGAACCTGCTCGGTCGGCTGGGCGCCGACGGACAGCCAGTACTGGGCACGCTCGGAGTTGACCTCGATGAACGAGGGCTCCTCGATGGGGTGGTACTTGCCGATCTCCTCGATCGCACGACCATCGCGCTTGGTGCGCGAGTCGGCGACGACGATGCGGTAGAACGGCGCGCGCATCTTGCCAAAGCGCTTGAGACGAATCTTAACGGCCACGGTTGTGGTCACTCCTGTTTCTGCACACGGTCGAACCCACACTTTCCGCTCCCGTGGGGCGGGCCGTACTCGGTAGGGCTCAGAGGGAACACGACCGCGCGCGGAGAGAGGGGCCACGCGGATCGGGTACCCGACTATTGTGCCAGACGCCGGCACGAAGCGCGATTCGCCGCACCGAGACGGATCAGGAGCCCGCCCACACGAAGAGTTCCTGGTGGTCGGAATCGTCGACGTCCGCGGCGAGCTTCGCGAGCTGCTCGACGTAGCCGTACGCTTCCTGCGCGTCGAACGGCAGGTCCTCCTGGTCTACCCAGGCGGCCGCGACGCGTTCGACGGCGTCACCCTCGCCCTCGTCGGACTCGTACGCGAGCAATTCGGCGAGGGCACGGATCATGGCCGGTGGAACGGCGAGGAGCGTGTCGCTCGAGACGTCGACCATCGTGAGCTCGTAGTCGGCGCCGGACGCATGAACGGCCGCACCCACGAGGGTGCCGAGCTGCTCGATCTCGTAGTCGGACACTCCGGGGATGCGGACGCCATCGCCATCGGCCTCGTGGCCAGAACCGGAATCGAGCCTCGCGGCTCGCTGGAGGGCCTGGGAGTGGGTCGAAACGAACACTTCAGCGAACGGGTTGGGACCTGACACGGTATCCCCCTCGGTAGGGCGAGTGCCGGGCCGCACAAGGCCGCGGCGTACGGACTACATGCCCGCGGGACCGCGGACACGTTGAGCGTAGCGCAGGCGGAGTCAGGCTGCCACGACCGCCATGCGGATGCTGTTGCGCCACGGATCGTCGAACCGCAGTTCGAGCCCGGTGTGCTGTGTGGCAACCCCGGCGGACCTGAGTCGGTCCGCCGCCGCGAGGAGATCCTCGTTGCCGGGCACGTTGATGAGCACCTCGCCCAGGCCCAGCGTGTCCTTGCGCGGACCCGCCCCACGGCTGTTCCAGACGTTCATGGCCATGTGGTGGTGGTATCGACCGGCCGAGACGAACAGCGCCTGGCCGTGCCACCCCGCGGTCTGCTCGAAGCCGAGCGTCTCGACGTAGAACCGGCGAGCCGTCTCGACGTCGCCGACCTGAAGGTGGACGTGGCCCACGCCGGCCGTCGATTCACGTTGGCCCTCGAGGGCGAGCTCCGTGAGGTGCGCCTGGAGGAAGCCCTGGGGCGGGAGCGGGAGGCTGTCCATGACCACTTGGGTTCCGTTCCACGCCCACGTGTCGCGCGGCTTGTCGAAATACAGTTCGACGCCGTTGCCCTCGGGATCGGTGAAGTAGAAGGCCTCGGAGACGAGGTGGTCGGCGCTGCCCGCGAAGAGGCGCGGATCGTACTGGGCGGCCGTCGCGACCGTCGCCGCGAGGTCGGCGCGGCTGTCGAAGAGGATCGCGGTGTGGAACAGGCCTGCCTCGCCGCGGCCGGGGAGCTGGAGGCCCGCCGCCGGGCTCAGGTGGATGACCGGGAGCCCTTTACGGCCAAGGAACACCCCGCCGAACGACTCGGTGAGCGGGACGAGGCCCAGGGCGCGCTCGTAGTAGTCGAGCATGAGCTTCATGTCCCCGACCTTGAGCATGACCGTGCCCATGCTGAGCTCGGCCGGCAGGAGGTCGTGGGACGGCGCGGAGAGGTTGGCGGGGGTGGTCATGATGCTCCTCGGGCTGGACTGTCGACTTCAGCGTACATTTACTTGAAGCTTCAATCAAGCCGATCTATTCCCCCAGAACGCTCCCCGGGCGGTTCCTTGGACGCGCCCTTGGACAGGTCCCTTTGCGCGCTCCTACGAGACCTCGCGGCCCGCGCGCAGCACGTGGCGCGGG